>JBLHHE010000069.1:0-8011 GCA_047616465.1 Alphaproteobacteria bacterium | reverse complement strand
CCTGTATCGAAGGGGTGGCGATATGAGAAATATTTTACTCAGGCTGATGGGCGCCGCCGCTGTTATTGCGGTGGCGATGCCAGCCAATGCCGATCACGGCGAAGCGCCGATTGAAGGCATCGTGCAAAACTTTTTCGAGTTAGACAAACCCGTAGCAGCGCCGCCTACGCCAGTTGTGTCGAAGGATGAAGGCCCAATAACCCTTGATCGCTTCCAAGGCAAGTTCGTCGTGCTGAACTTTTGGGCCACTTGGTGCGGTCCCTGCATCCGCGAGTTGCCGTCCTTGAACCGGCTGAACGCCCAATTCGCCGGCGATGATTTCGCCGTTGTCCTGATCAGTCAGGACCGCAATGGTTTCAAACAGACCGACCGGTTCTTGAAAAAACTCAAGATCGACATTCCCGATGCCTTCATAGATGAGAAGCTCAAATTTTCCCGCGCCATCGGCGTGCGCTCCCTACCGACGACCATCCTGATCGGCCCCGATGGCAATGAGGTCGGCCGCTTGACGGGTTCCGCCGAGTGGGATGAGCCGGAGGCTATCGCGCTGATCGATTTCTACCGCGCGCACTTCAAGAAGCCAGCCGAGACGGGCGCTTCGGGTTAGCGTTAGCGCGTCGCCACCGGAGTGTCGCCGGAATAGTCGTAGAAGCCGCGGCCCACTTTGCGGCCTAGCCAGCCGGCTTCGACATATTTCACCAACAGCGGACACGGCCGGTATTTGGAATCGGCCAAGCCTTCATAGAGCACCTGCATCACCGAGAGGCAGGTATCGAGCCCGATGAAATCGGCCAGCTCGAGCGGGCCCATCGGATGGTTGGCGCCGAGGCGCATCGAGGTGTCGATGCTGTCCACATTGCCGACCCCCTCGTACAGCGTATAGACCGCCTCGTTGATCATCGGCAGCAGAATACGGTTGACGATGAAGGCAGGAAAATCTTCCGAAACTGTCCCGATCTTGCCCAGCGTCTTGGTGAGTTCCTGAACCAGGCTGAAGGTTTCTTCATCGGTCGCCAGCCCGCGAATGAGCTCGACCAGTTTCATCACCGGCACCGGGTTCATGAAGTGCATGCCCATGAACTTTTCCGGACGGCCGGTGGCCGAGGCCAGCCGGGTGATCGAAATCGACGAGGTGTTCGAGGCGACAATCGCGGTCGGCGACAAATGGGGGCAAAGATCCTTGAATATCGCAACCTTGACGGCCTCGACCTCGGTCGCTGCTTCGACGACCAGGTCGCAGTCGCCGAGGAAGTCCATACTGTCGCCGGTGGCGATGCGCCCCAGGGCGGCGGCCATGTCCTCGTCCTGGATCAGGCTGCGCTTGACCTGGCGCTGCATGTTGGCGCCGATCTTCTCGAGGGATTTGTCGAGTTGCTCGCGCGACACGTCCATCATTTTGACGTCGAATTCCGCTAACGCGCAGACATGGGCGATACCACTGCCCATTTGGCCGGCGCCGATCACCCCGATAGTCTTCAACATGTTTGAAATGTCCTAATGCTACAGATTGCGCGCGACTATCCGAGGACTTTCGCCAGTTCGGCGTCGAGCTCGGGCAATGCTTTGAATAGATCGGCGACCAGCCCGTAATCGGCGACCTGAAATATCGGCGCTTCTTCGTCTTTGTTGATCGCCACGATGACTTTGGAATCCTTCATACCGGCGAGATGCTGGATCGCGCCGGAGATGCCGATGGCGAGGTAGAGTTCGGGCGCGACGACCTTGCCGGTTTGTCCCACCTGCCAGTCGTTGGGGGCGTAGCCCGCATCGACGGCGGCGCGCGAGGCACCCATGGCGGCGCCCAGCTTATCGGCGATCGGCTCGATCAAATCGAAGTTTTCGACCGAACCCATGCCACGGCCGCCGGAAATTATGACCCGCGCCGTAGTCAGTTCGGGGCGGTCACCGCTGGGTTCGGAAGTGTCGAGGAACCGCGACTTACCGCTGTCGCTTCCGCCCTCAACTGGCTCGATGGCGGCGCTGCCGCCTTCGGCGGACGCCGGGTCAAACGTGGTCGTGCGTACGGTAATGACCTTGGTCGGGTCGGACGATTTGACCGTCGCCATGGCGTTGCCGGCATAGATCGGTCGAACGAAGGTCTCGGCGTCAACGACTGCCGAGATTTCCGATATCTGCTGGACGTCCAGCAGGGCGGCGACGCGGGGCAGGAAGTTTTTCCCGAAGGTCGAGGCCGGCGCCAGGATGTGGCTGTAGTCGGCGGCGAGGCCGACGACCAGGCTCGCCAGATTTTCGGCCAGGGCGTGTTCTTGTGAGGGGTTGTCCGCCAGCAACACTTTCGCAATGCCGGCGACCTGGGCCGCGTCATCGGCAACCGGCGCGCAACCGCTGCCGGCGACCAGCAGCACAATATCGCCAGCACCGTGGCCGGACAGCTGGGACGCTGCCGTGACGGTGTTCAGGGTCGAGGGTTGCAGGGTCGCGTTGTTGTGTTCGGCGATGACGAGAATAGCCATTAGATCACCCTCGCTTCGTTTTTCAGTTTGTCGACTAGGGCGGCGACCGAATCGACCATCACGCCGGCTTGGCGCACCGGCGGCGCCGCCACCTGGATTGTCTGCAGCCGCGGCGCGGTATCGACGCCCAGATCGGCCGGCGTTACTTCGTCGATCGGCTTTTTCTTCGCCTTCATGATGTTGGGCAGCGAGGCGTAGCGCGGTTCGTTGAGGCGCAAATCGACCGTCACGATGGTCGGCAGATCGACCTGAATGGTCTCCAATCCGCTATCGACCTCGCGGGTGATTTTGGCGCCGCCATCGGCGAGTTCAATTCCCGACGCGAACGTGCCTTGCGACCAGCCCAGCAGCGCGGCCAGCATTTGGCCGGTTTGATTGGAATCGTCGTCGATGGCTTGCTTGCCTAGGATGACCAGCTCCGTCCCCTCTTTATCGACCAGCGCCTTGAGCAATTTAGCAACGGCCAACGGCTCCAGCTCTTCGTCGGATTTTACATGGATGCCCCTGTCGGCGCCCATGGCGAGCGCCGTGCGGATTGTCTCCTGGCATTGCTGGACGCCCATGGAAACGACGATGATCTCGTCGACCGTGCCGGCTTCTCTCATCCGGATGGCTTCTTCGACGGAAATTTCGTCGAAGGGGTTCATGGACATCTTGACGTTCGCTGTCTCGACGCCGGTATTGTCGGCCTTGACGCGAATTTTGACGTTATAGTCAATGACCCGTTTGACGGGGACGAGGACCTTCATGATTGGGTTCGCCTGCGTTTATGGGGTTAGAAAAGGGTGGCCCACATGGCCGAAGTCGTACTTATTGCGCTGCAACATGCCGAAGGAGCCCAAGCGAGTCAATTGTATCGCTAGGTATCAGCGCGTATCTCCGGGAACCCACAGAACGTCAGCTGAACCCCCATCGTTTAGGTGCCGCGCCAATACGAAAAAATGATCGGAGAGCCGGTTAATGTACTGCAGCGCGGCGGGATTGACCGGTTCAGTGGCCGCCAGCTCGACCATCAGCCGCTCCGCCCGCCGGGCGATGGTCCGGGCCAGGTGCAGATAGGCCGCCGCCGCCGTGCCACCGGGTAATATGAACGAGTTCAACGGCGCCAGGTCGGCATTGATGGCGTCGATTTCGCCTTCCAGGCGCTTGACCTGTGCGGCGACGACCCGCAGGGCGCCTTCCTGCTTCGAGGCTGCCCGCGCGTCGCCTTCCGGCGTGCACAAATCGGCGCCCAGGTCGAACAGATCATTTTGAATGCGCGCGAGCATCGCGTCGATGTCGGGACTATCGGCCGTGTGCAAGCGCGCGATACCGATCACCGCATTAGTCTCGTCGACCGTGCCGTAGGCGGCCACCCGATGGTCGTATTTGGCGACCCGCACGCCCGATCCCAACGAGGTCTCCCCGGCATCGCCGCCGCGCGTGTAGATACGTGTCAGTTGGACCATCGCCCTATCCCCTGTCTGCGGTCATAAAAAGCAATAGAAACAGGACAACAGCGAGTCCCTGCAAAACGACCCGCGCGCGCATCAGCTTGTTGCCGTATTTGGCATTAAACTCGCCGCCCCGGGACATGCCGATAACGCCGGTGAGCAATACTATAACGACTGCCGCCAGGGTAACCGCCAACAGAGATACAACTATACTATTCATGGGTGTGATCTTATCTGGCGGCTCTCGTGAAGGCGAGAGGGCAGCGGTGCTTGACCCTTTTAAAGGCCGGGGGTAGGTTCCGCGCCATGTTTGCGACACTCCAGATTCGGCGAATTGTCCGCCCGGCGCACGTGCTTATCCTCGCACGGCTTCCGGGAATGACGACACTTTTGCCAACCGAATCTGTGGAGTATGCAAACCATGACGACTTCTGAACATTTTTCTGAACCTATGCCGGCCGCGTTTGCGCGATCGATTTCCCCGCAGTCCGATGCTGTGCAAACCGCTTGTTTTTCGGTCCATGGCGTTGCCGATCCTGGCTTGTTGCCGCGGGTTGTTGCGCTGTGGGCAAAACGTGGGCTGACGCCGACCCGCTGGCACAGCGCCGTTTGCGGCCAGGGCGACGCCGAGCTGTACATCGATGTTGAAATGACCGGGTTGAGCACCGATTTGGCAACGCGCATCGCCGCCGAATTGCGCCAGATCTGGGGCGTCTCCCAGGTCCTGATGTCGTTTGACAGCGACCGGGCGACGGCCTGAGGGGAGAGCCAAAGTGTCGCTGTACCGTCACATCGTCGCGTGCAATGCACACGATTTAAGGCGTTTCCGGCCCTTTATCGTCGCCGCAAAAAGCGTGGGCTGGGTGGGTCACGATCTTGCCGCGCATCTCGACCGGTGGCCGGATATCTTCGATCTGGCCGAAGACAAAGTTTCGCTGCGCGATAGCGCCGGCGATGGCGAAGACCGCACGCGGGCGATGGCCGAGGTCTGCGAGGCGCTGGTGGCGCAAGGAATACTGCCGCCCAACCGTCAGGAACAGTTCCCGGTTATGGCGGCCTACGGCGACGCGGAGCTATTGCGCCTCGACCGGGGCTGGGTCCCGGCATTTGGCGTGGCGGCATACGGTGTTCATGTGAACGGCTATGTTGAGACGCCGACCGGCCCCGAATTGTGGCTTGGCGTGCGCAGCGCAAACAGCCTCGTCGACCCGGATAAGCTGGATAACATGGTGGCTGGCGGCCTACCGGCCGGGCTTTCGCTGGAAGAAAACGTTGTCAAGGAAGCACATGAAGAGGCCTCGGTGCCGGAAGCGCTGGCGCGCCAGGCGCGGCCGGCCGGCGCGTTAAGCTATGCCATGGAAGTGCCGGAGGGACTGCGCCGGGACGTGCTGTATGTCTATGATTTGCCCGTACCCGACGATTTTCGACCGGTCGATCAGGACGGCGAACACAGCAGTTTCAGCCGGGTTTCGGCGGTAGAAGCGTTGCGGCTTGTGGCCGATACCGACGACTTCAAGTTCAACGTCAACTTGGTGATCATCGATTTTGCCATACGCCACGGTATCTTGAAACCCGAACACCCGGACTATTTGAAACTGATCGGCGGTCTGCAATCGTGGGACTAGACCGTAATTTTACGGCTTAGCCCGGCGCCACATCAGCCGATCCGGCAGCATGTCTGCCGTGCAACGTCCGCAAACCGGATGTCGGGGGCATTCATAGACTCGCCCCCCGCAGCGCCATAAACTTCCTCACCGACCCGGATGCACCGCTGAACGAGTGCATCGACCCAGAGGAAGAAGCATGATCACCAGGGACCAAGTGCGGATGGGCGCCTTCCTGCCGCCCCATCACCCCAATGACGAGGACCCGACGCTGGCGATCGAGCGGGATTTTCAACTCGTCGAATACCTCGAGCGCCTGGGCTACCACGAGGCGTGGATAGGCGAGCACCATTCGGGCGGCTTCGAGATTATTTCCTCGCCGGAACTCTTCATCGCCGCGGCGGCCGAGCGCACCGAGCGTATCATGCTCGGCAGCGGCGTCGTCTCGCTGCCGTATCATAACCCGCTGATGGTCGCCGAACGCTTCCTGCAGCTCGATCACCAGACGCGGGGCCGCGCCATGCTCGGTGTCGGCCCCGGCCAGTTGCAGTCGGATGCGCGCATGCTCGGCATCGACGCGGCGACGCAACGCGACCGGATGATCGAATCGCTCGAGATCATTCTGCGTCTGTTTGCCGGCGAGACGGTGACCCACGACTCCGACTGGATCACGCTGCGCAATGCACACACTAATCTGAAACCCTATACGTGGCCGCGCCCGCCGGTGGCGGTGGCCAGCGCGGTCACACCGACCGGCGCAAAGCTCGCCGGCGAGCATGGGCTCGGCATGCTTTGCCTGGCCGCCAGTGTGTTCGCCGCCTACGATGTGCTCGACGTCAACTGGGGCGTCGCCTGCGAGACGGCCATCGCACATGGCCATGTCATGGATCCGGCGGAATTGCGCCTGGTCGTGCCGATGCACCTGGCCGAGACCCGCGAGCAGGCCTGGTCGAACATCCAGTTCGGCTTCGAGCCGTGGGAGGATTACAGCTTCTCGGTCAATCCCAAGACCGGCCTGCTCGGCCTCGGCGGCATAGAAGATGCGGTGAAGACCGGGCTCGCCGTGGTCGGCACGCCCGATGACGCCGTCGCCTGCCTTGAGAAATACTGGGACAAGACCGGTGGTTTCGGCTGTTTCCTGCACCTGGCGACCAACTGGGCCGATTTTGAGCCGACAAAACGTTCCTATGAGCTATTCGCCCGCTATGTCATGCCAAAATTCGCCGGCCGCAATACCCAGCGCGCGGCATCGTTGCAGTGGATGAAGGACAATCGCGACGAATTCAGCGAGTCCTACCGCAGCGCCTCGCAGGCGGCGATTGACCAGCACTACAAGAACGATATGCCGCCGCCGAAGAAAGACGGCTGACAGATCGGCCTAGCTTTGCGATGTCTGCAAAGAACCCGAACAAGTCCCCGGCCAAAGGAGTTACCCATGATACCAGCAGACGACACATTCGACGGCACATGGCCGTACGAGCGGCACGTGGAACGAAACCAATCGGTGGGCAAAAGATAAGGCGTAATTGTCCTTAAAGCGGCTTTAGAGGGAGGTAAAAATGTTCGATATCCGATTAAACGAGGAGCAGCGGGCGTTCCAGCAATTGGCGCGGGACTTTGCCGAAAACGAGATCAAGCCGGTCGCGCTCGAACTCGATGCCAAGCCGAACTGGGAGGACCGCATCCCGTGGGAGGTGCTGAAAAAGGGCTCGCAGCTCGGCTTCCGCACTTTCGTGCTGCAGGAAGAAAACGGCGGCTCAGGCGCATCCGACCACCTTACATCCTGCCTCGTCGCCGAGGAACTGGCCGCCGCCGACACCGGCACGGCCTATTACTACATGCTGACGGCGCGGCGCGCGCGCGACTGGTTCGAGCTGCGCATGACCGACGAACAGCGGGCCTATTTCATCCCGCGCTTCCTCGAGGACGACACCTATTTCACCACCGTTGCCGTTCACGAGCCCGATACCGATCTCGGCTACGACTATTTCACCGAGACGCCGCCCGATGTGACCTTCAGGACGCGCGCCGTCGAGCAGCCGGACGGCTCGTGGGTGATCAACGGCGCCAAGAACTTTCAGACCGTCGGTTACCTGGCCAAGTTGATCGTAACCATGGCGCAGACCGACGATGGCCCCCGGGCGTTCCTCGTCGAGGGCGATTCCGAAGGCCTGGTGCGCCACCCCATGTCGAAAATCGGTCGGCGTGTCGGCGACAACGCGGAAATCTTCTACGACGATGTGAAAGTGCCGGCCGGCCGCATCCTCGGGCCGCCACCGCCAGGCCGCACCGATATGGGCACCCATGTGACGATCGCCGCAATCACGCTTGGTCTCGGCCGGGCGGCGTTCGAGGAAACGCTGAAATACACGCAAGAACGGGTCGCCGGCGGAAAACCGATCATCCAGCACCAGGCGGTTGGTCTATATCTCGCCGACATGGCGACCAACCTTGAGGCGGCGCGGCGGCTGATCTGGACGGCGGCGTGGGCGAAGGACCA
>JBLHHE010000068.1:0-8022 GCA_047616465.1 Alphaproteobacteria bacterium | reverse complement strand
GTAGTACCCAATTAAAAGCCCACCCAACTCATGATCAGTTAGCTTAATCGCCTCTTCCGGAAAGGGTGGTAGAGCCACGTCTATTGTTCCTCTCTTATCCGAGCCGAAACAATATTCAGCTTGCTTTAATTGAACGGTTCATCGGCACAATATTGCCAGCGGCCCCAGACAGAAACGCTGCCCACTTATCCATCACGGCGCGTCGCTTCTCAAAATGGTCCGTCCGGGCATACGCGTCCTCGACCCGGTTCTGAAGCGCATGGGCAAGGCAGGCTTCGGCAACCTCGCGAGGTGTGTTCGTCGCCTCACCGCACCAGTCGCGGAAGGCGGACCTGAAACCGTGCACCGTGTACGGAATGCCAGCTCGTTTGAGGGGCATGATCAAGGTTATATCCGATAGCGGCTTGCCCGGCTTTTGCCCCTCGAAGATGAGGGCGTCTGCCTGATCCGTGCGCCGCATTTCATACATGCACTTCAGGATTTCCACGGCGCGACCCGACAAAGGGACTCGATGCGACCGACCCGCTTTCATGCGACCAGCAGGAATAGTCCAAGACCGCTTTTCGAGGTCTATCTCGGACCAGCACATACCGCGCACTTCACCAGACCGGGCGGCAGTCAATATCAGGAACTCCAGAGCCAAACGCACCGGCTCGCCCGCCCTCAGGGTGTCTGGAATCTCGGCAAGAAAGCTGGGCACGTTTTGCCAAGGCATTGCGGCGAGATGTTCCCTCGTCCTTGGTTGCTTCGGCAGGCCCCGCGACACTGACCGCATGGGGGCTTCGGCTTCTCGCCAGCCTTTGGCATGCGCGAAATCCAACACAGTGCCGATGCGCTGTCGTACCCGTCGTGCGGTTTCAGGAATCGTCAGCCAGATTTCCGCCAGCACGTCGCGAACCATAGGCCCGTCAATCTCACTGACCGGCAGGTCACCGAGCTTCGGAAAGGCGTAGGTTTCAAGTGTGGAGAGCCACTGCGCTGCGTGCTTGGCGTTCTTCCAGCCCGGCGCATGTTCGGCATGAACCATCTTCGCCGCATCGCGGAAGGTCGGAATTGCCTCTCTGGCATGTCGGCGTTTGGCGACGGGGTCTTCTCCCCGCTTGAACGCTTTCCGCATTTCCTGAGCCGCCTCTCGTGCCTCCAAAAGGCTGACAACGGAAGCGGATCCCAGACCAATATCGCGGCGGTTCCCGCTTACCTGAATGCGCAGCACCCATTTGCGCGAGCCGGTGTTGCTGACCGCGAGAAACAAACCATCACCATCGCCATGCTTGCCCGTCTTAGCGTTCTTCACCTTTAGCGCCGTCAACTTGCCCATGTCGTCTGCCTCCGCCAAATGTAGTCCCACACTTAGTCCCACATTATAAGGCGAATTTAGACGAACTTCAATGGACGGCTGCGGACGGATAGGTAACTAAAGCAGTATAATTGCACGTATTTTTTGGGCAAGGGCGGACAGTGGTGAATGTTTGTTATGCGGAGTAACCCTCCGCCGCGGGTCCGCGGTCGCTCCCGGTGCTCACCGGGAGGATACGAGTTGGCGAGGGTGGCAGCCTTCGCGCCTAGGCGCCCTCGGTCACATCGCGCGCCGCGACCTTTTCCTGCGGTATGCCGCTGGGGTTTTCGGCCCAGAAGGCTTCGTTACAGTCCAGCGTGGCGTAGGGCATGATCATGCCCGGGTTGAAGGGCACCGGGGCATCGTTGGCGGCAATCTTTATCGGCCATTTCTGATCTGCCAGAGCCCCCTTGGCGATGGACACGAAATCCCCCTCGCCGTCGGTCAGCGCCTGCTCCGCCACGTCGGGATCCTGCAATTTACCATTGGCCATCACCGGTAGGCCGGAATATTTCCGGGCCAGACCGGACAGGCTGTTCGCGGTGCCGAATACCGGCGTCACCCCCAGATGGGCGCTGCAATCGAGGAAATCGATACCGGTATCGGCCAGTTTCGAGAACACCACTTTGGCGTCGTCGTCGCCGCCCGGCCAGACATATTCGAAATCGTTCACCTTGGTCTGGGAAATGCGCACGCCGACCGGCTTGTCGGGCACGGCATCGCGCACCGCCTGCATGACCTCGCAGTGGAAACGCACGCGATTTTCAATCGGCCCGCCATATTCGTCGTCGCGCAGGTTGGTATGGACCGTCAGGAATTGGTCGGGCAGATAGCCGTTGGCGCCATGCACTTCGATACCGTCGAAACCAACTTCGCTCGCCCGGCGCGCCGCCGCGCCGTAACATTCGACCACTTCGGCCATCTCGTCCCGGGTGATCTCGCGCGGCGTCTGGAACCCGCCGGCGCCGCCGCGATAGCGCGGGATCTGTTCCCCCTTAGGCTTGACGACCGAGGGGGCGACCGATCCTTCGACCCAGAAATTACCCTGGTTGATAGCGCCGCAATGGAATATCTGCATGAATATCGGCACGCCTTCGGCATGGACCGCGTCCACCACCTTGCGCCACGCTTCCTGCTGGGCCGCGTCGGCGATGCCGGGCTGGAACGTGTAACCCTGGCTATACTTGAAATCTATATAAGTGCCCTCGGTCATCACCAGACCCCAACCGCCGCGTGCAAATTCGGCGTAATACGCGGCCATCTGCGCCGTCGCTAAGCCTTCTTCGGTCGCGCTGGTGCGCGTCATCGGCGATACGATGGTGCGGTTGGCAAGCGTTAAACCGCCCAGCTTACCTGGCGAATATAGGGTTGGGTGGGCGTCGACCCCTGGTCCACTTAATGTCATTTCGTTCCCCGTGGGTAATCGTTTGGTTCGTGCAACCGGGCTAGCGTTCGATGGGCACGCCGACGAGGCTGCCCCATTCGGTCCACGACCCGTCATAGCTGCGGACCCGCTCATAGCCCAACAGTTCGGTCATTGCAAAGTGGACCAGCGTGGGGGTGTAATCTCCAGCCACAGCCGGCGGGGTTTCGGTCGATTGGGCTCGGTCCTCATTTTCCTACCGCCCGCGCCCGCCATTCGAGAATCCGCACGCCCGGATCGCCACGGCCGCGCCGCAGGCGTTATAGTTGGCTACTAGTAAACGTGGCGGATGCGGCAAAATCAATGGCGCGGGCGGCGACGCGCAGACGGAGGGAGACCCTAATGACAATTTCGACGATTGCCGTCATGAGCCCGGGCGACATGGGCCACGCGGTCGGCAGAGCCGTGCGCGAACAAGGATTCCGTGTCATTACCGCGCTGGCCGGCCGCAGCGGCCATAGCCGCCAACTCGCCGAGCGCGGCGGGCTTGAGGATGTCGATACCCTCGCGCAGTTGGTCAGCCAAGCCGATTTGGTGCTCTCGATCATGCCGCCCGACGCCGCCGTAGCTTTCGCCACCACCGCCGCCGAGGCCATGGCAACAACCAACGCCGCGCCGATATATGCCGATTGCAACGCGATTGCGCCGGCGACCACCGAAAAAATCGGCGCCATTATAGGCGCAGCGGGCGCCATGTTCGTCGATGGCGGCATCATTGGCCCGCCGCCCGGCAGGGGAACGCCGCCACGCCTCTATGTTAGCGGCAGCGAAGCCGAGCGATTGCTGCCCCTGGGCGGACCGGACCTAAATATCGTCTCGTTGGGGCCCGAGATCGGCCGCGCGTCGGCCTTGAAGATGTGCTACGCGGCGCTCACGAAAGGGTCTATGACCCTGGACACGGCGGTGCTTCTGGCCGGCACGCAGTTGGGCGTCTATGACGAACTCAAAGCCGAGATCGCGGGCAGCCAGCAAGCGGCTTTCAAAAGAATGGAAAGCCGGGTGCCATGGCTGGCCACCGATTCCCAACGCTGGATCGGCGAGATGGAAGAAATTTCCGCAACGTTCGACGGCGCCGGGCTACCGGAGGGTTTTCATCGGGCCGCGGCGGATATTTTCCGCCTGCTGGCCACCACGCCACTAGCAGCGGAAACCCGGGAGACCGCCGACCGCGACCGTACGCTCGACGAAGCGCTACGCCGCTTCGCCGATGCCCTCAGCTCTTCGGGCGAGGCCCCGCGCTAGACCGCCCCGCAGGCTTTCCTTTAGGTTGATCCTTAGATTTCGCGCGGGTTCGCGGTGCGCTGCTGCCGCCGGATTTCGCCAATTTTCGCAAACGCCGGCTCAGGGTTTCGAGCTCGGTCCGCTCAAATCGTAGATCAGTCATCTGGCGCGCATCACCCGACGCCGCTTTAATCTGGGCCTTGAGCTGGTTGACGACATTCTCAAGGGTGCGCTGCAGCTCGTTCATTTGCTCGCGGTTGCGGCACTGGAGCACCACCTCCTGCTCCATCATCAGATCGGAAAACGCGGCGGCATCGGTTTTGCCGACGTCGGTCAGGCGGCGGTCGATCTCCTGCCACGCCGGCCGCCACGCCCCATACAATGACGGCGCGCTGTCGCGCCCCCGCGCCCGGGAGGAAGCCTCCAGTTGCACCATGATACGAACGAATTGCCACACCGCTAACCGCAGATCGATCGGCGCCTTTGTGTTTTTCGGTTCCACACTTTTAATCATTTAACGAGAACCACCTGAAGTAACGGGGACCACCCGGAGCAGACCCAGTTCTGGCCCGCAGGTCCGACAATAGCAACTGCCGGGGCGACGGCGCGGGCGGCGGACGAAATGATACTCGTCGTCGCAATTCTGGCACTGCCAGGTGACCACCGCATGGGCGGCGCGCGACAAATAGGAAAGGTCGTGGCGCACCGCGGGCTTTTCACCCAACAGCTTCATCACTTCCCGCCACGCCTGGCTGTGTTTACAGGGCCGGCCGTGGAACAGGTCGGCCAGGATATGCGCACATTCGTGCAGGAACGTCGCATCGCGGTCGCTCTCACGGCCCTGTTCCAACAGCGCCACGTTGAGCACAATTCGCCGCTCATCGCTATAGGCGGCGCCGGCAAGGGTTTTGGCGCGCCGGCTGATCTCGACCCCGCAATCGAGCATTTCGCGAAATGCCGGCCCCAACGCCGCCGCTTGGCCCAACTGCTCGGTCAGCCCCCAATCGGCCGCCATCTCGCGGACCGAGCCCAGCGTGCGCGGCGAGCGCGCCGCACGGCGCGAACCCATTGCCGCATTGGCGGTATTAACGCCCAAGGGAAATCACCCGGCCCGCCTGGGGCGGCCGCCGCAACGCGCTATGGCTTGCGGCCACCTGGTCGAGCCGCTCGATCACAGATGGCGGTATCGGCGATGAACGCCGCTGGGTCATATCGACGTGCAAGCTGATCAGTTCATTGGTCGATGCCAAATACCCCTCCTCTGCGTGATACATCATGTGCATATAATGTAGCCGTTTGGCGTCGTGGTCGAGAAGCTGTGTTTCGAAACGCATCGGATCACCCGCCAGCAGCTCGCGGTCGTATGTGACATGGGCCTCAAGGGTGAAGGTCGAGCAGTTATTGCCTTCGAGATAGGGCGCGCCGAGACCGATATAATCGAAAAACGCGTCGGTCGCGTGGTCGAACGCCAGCATGTAATAGGCCAGGTTCATATGACCGTTATAGTCGATCCAGGCCGGGTCTACTGTTTCGCGGTGAAGCGCCAGTGGCGCGGCGTGATTCTGGCCGGTTTGAGAATCGCTACTGTCCATAACGCGCGACAATAGCCAGATCGCGTCGCGCCGCAACCCGCCCCGCATTGGAGTGCGGCAGCCTCCCCCTAAAGATATTCGAATCTAATAGAAATAATCGAAAGTTTGCCGTAACCTCACCTCTAGTTCCCCGCCAAGCGGGAACAATCGCCGGTTTAAGATTGGTTTTGCGCCGGGGGCACTACTTGTCGTCCGCATGGAAATCGCGGGCCGTCAGACATTCACCAAGGGAGGAAAAATCGATGAAAACGCTAATTTCCGCTGCCGGCGTTGCAGCACTGGCGATCGGGATGGTCGCCGGCGGATCGCCCGCGAGCGCTGCCGAAGAAATCAAAATGACGGTGGCGTCGGGTCTGCCGCCCTTCTCGAACGGCACCCGCCAACTGGCAAAGTTCGCGCTGCCAGAAATCAACAAGCGCCTCGCCGAGAAAGGCAATTATACGGTCAAATGGACGACCGGTTGGGCCGGCTCGATCGCCAAGCAGTTCGATCTGTTCGAGGCCGTCGAGGGCGGCATCGCCGATATCGGTTACGTCAATACGCTGTTCGAAGGCTCCAAACTGCCGATGGAGCAGATCACCTATGTGACGCCGTTCCACTCCGACGATTTGTTGGGCTTGGTCAAGGTCTGGGAAGAGCTGCAAACCGAATTGCCGGAACTCGACCAGCAATACATCAAGCACAACCAAGTGCGCCTCAAGGTCTATGGCATTCCGCAATACAGTTTCATGTCCAAGTTCCCGATCAAAACGCTCGACGACATCAAGGGCAAGAAATTCGGCGCGCCGGGTCTTGCCGCCAACTGGCTGAAAAATACCGGTGCAACGGCCGTCGCCGGAGCATTGTCCCAGTACTACAATTCGCTGCAGACCGGCGTCTACGACGGCATCATCATGCTCGACAACGGCATTGCGCCCTTCAAATTCTACGAAGTCGCGCCGCACATCACCCAGGTGAACATCGGCGCCATGCTGGCCTCGAATTTAACCGTCAACAAGGACAAGTGGGAAAGCTTGCCGCAAGAAGTGCGCGACATCACCACCCAGGTCGTCGACGAATGGCAAAAGCAGTCCCTCGACGGCGCCGTGGCCGATGCCGCAAAGAGCCTAAGGATCGCCAAGGAAAAGGGCGCAATAATCGCCCAACTGCCGGCGTCCGAAGTCAAGAAACTGGCCAGCAGCGTGCCGAATGTCGCCAAGCCGTGGGCCAAGAGCATCGACGACAAGGGACTTCCCGGAACCAAACTGCTGAACCTGTACATGGCAAAGTCGGCCGCGGCCGGCCTGGACCAGCAGCGCGCCTGGGATAAGGAGTAGGCGGCCATAGCGGCTTATGACCGAAGTAGAAACCCAACGGGCGGCGCCGGAGGCAGGTAAGCCTCCGCACGTTCCCTCGTTCCTGCACCGGGCGACATCGCTGCTCAGCGTACTCGGCACGGTGTGGATTCTGGCCCTGATGTTGCTGATCAATACCGACGTGTTCGGCCGGTTTTTGTTCAGCACCCCGGTTGTCGGCGTACCGGAAATGGTCAGCCTGTCGATCGTCGGAATCGTCTTTCTGCAACTGGCGCACACGTTGCGCCTGAACCGATTTATTCGCTCCGATGTTTTGATCGGCGCGTTACTGACAAGACGGCCCCGTGCCGGGCACGGCTTGCAGGCGATCCATCATTTCTTCGGCGCTGTTTTAGCCGCCATTATTATGTATTTCGTCTATCCCAACTTTATCGAAGCCTGGGTCGAAGGCATCTATGTAGGCAATATCGGTCGCTTCACGGTGCAAACCTGGCCGTTGCTCGGGATCATCCTGGTCGGCGCGGGTTTCACCGGCATCCAATTTCTCGTCCATACCTATACCGATATCCGCATCGCGATGGGGCTCGACCCGGCGCCCGACGACGGCTTAACCGAAAGTGGATCGTATGAGTGATCTGCAAGTCGGTATCGCGGCAATCGTCGCCATGATCGTCCTGATCCAGACGGGTATGCATGTTGCCGTGGTGTTGATGCTGGTGTCGTTCGTCAGCGTCTGGATGATCAAGGACAACCCCAACATCGCCGGGCGACTGGTCGCGCAAGCCTCGGAATCGGCAATCGCCCAGTATAATTTCGGCGTCATTCCTCTGTTTGTCGTGATGGGCCTGCTGGTGAGTGCGTCGGGCATGGGCCGCGACACCTTCGATGTCGCCGCACAATCTTTCCGAAATGTGCGCGGCGGGCTGGGCATGGCGACGGTGAGCGCAAACGCCGTATTCGCCGCAGTCAACGGTTCAACCATCGCTTCGGCCTCCGTGTTCACGAAAATTGCCGTTCCCGAGCTGCTACGCCTCGGCTACAGCCCGCGCTTTTCGGTCGGCGTCGTCGCCGGCTCGTCGATCCTCGGCATGCTAATTCCGCCGAGCCTGCTGCTAATTGTATTTGGCATTATCGCCGAAGTCTCGATCGGCCATC
>JBLHHE010000067.1:0-8037 GCA_047616465.1 Alphaproteobacteria bacterium | reverse complement strand
GGAATTTCACCGCCTTTATGTCGCCTGAGGACGAATTGCGGGTCGGCCGCGAACAACATCCCAAAATCCTGCAGGAATTCGGCGGCGCCTACGACCACACCAGGGCAACCGCCTACGTTAATGCGGTCGGTCAAAAGCTGGCCCGCCGCTCAGACCTGCCGGACCTCAAATACACCTTCACGGTGCTCGACAGCGACGTGATCAACGCGTTCGCCCTACCCGGCGGCTTTGTCTATATCAGCCGCGGCTTGCTGGCGCTGGCCAATACGGAAGCCGAGCTTGCCGGCGTGCTGGCTCACGAGATCGGCCATGTGACCGCGCGTCACAGTGCGCAACGCTACAGCTCATCGGTCGTCGCCGGCCTCGGCACGGCGTTGCTCGGTGTCGTTGTCGGCGGCGGCGTAGCGCAATTGGGTCAGCAGGGCGCGGCGGTGTATCTACAAGGCTATTCGCGCGATCAGGAATTCGAAGCCGACAAGCTGGGCGTGCGCTACCTGGCGCGCACCGGCTACGAGACCCGGTCGATGGCGTCGTTCCTGGCATCGCTTCAGGCCTATAGCGCGCTTGAGGCGAAAACCAGCGGGTTGGGCGACCCGGCCTCGCGCTACAATATTATGTCGACCCACCCGCGCACCGGCGACCGTGTCGCCGCTGCCACCAAAGCAGCCCAAACAACGACCGTCGCCAACCCGCGGATTGGCAATATCGACCATCTCAACGCCATCGAGGGCATCGTGTTTGGCGATTCCGACGGCCAGGGCTTCGTGAGAGGCCGGGTCTTCGCGCATAAGATCCTTGGATTTCAGTTCGAGGTGCCCGACGGCTTTCATTTGGCCAACGGAACCCGGCAAGTCGTCGCCCGGGGGCCGAATGATGCGATGATCTTGTTCAGCGCCGATACCAAATCCTATCGCGGCTCCATGACGTCTTATATGACTGGTACCTGGGCGCCATCGGCAAAACTTAGCGGCGTCGAAGCGATCAATATCAACGGGATGGATGGGGCAACCGGGACCACACGCCTGACCCAGCAGGGCAGCAGCGTCGATTTGCGCCTCGTCGCCATACGGTTTAGCTCTAACCAGATTTACCGCTTTATGTTTGCCACGCCGCCGGCCTCGACCCAACAGCTTAGTGTCCCCTTCCGCCGCACGACCTTCAGCTTTCGCCGTTTATCCGAGCGCGAAAAGGCAGACCTGCGACCCTGGCGGGTGGCGACGCCGAAGGTAGCGCCGGGCAGAAGCGTGGCCCAATTATCGCGCGGTCTTCCCCTGCCCGGCCCGAAAGAGGAATGGTTCCGGGTGCTGAATGGTCTGGCCCCAAATTCCCAGCCCTTCGCCAATCAGCGGGTTAAATTAATTGTCGAATAGGGACCGAGCGCAGCGCGCCGTTCTACGCTTCCAAGGTCTCGACAACCGACCCCGCGGCATCGACACAGACCGCCAGCAACGTACCGCCCCGGCCGGCGCCGCCGTCGAGGCTAACAGTGAACAGGCCTTCAGTCAGGCCGGCCGCGCACTTGTCGAAGCCACGAACGATACGCGCAAAGTCGCCATAGGGTTCATTTATGCGATCGAAACCCGGCGACGGCCACCAATAACTGTCCTTTTGTGTCGCCAGGGGCCGGCTAACATCTAGTCCGGCATTCACGAACAACAAGGGGGCGCCGTCGCTCTCGCAGGGCTCGGTTACCGCCGCCCGGCGCAGTGCCGATAACATTTGCGTATGGCCGTTGCGGGCGTGCACCGCGTCGCGCAGTGTCGCCGTCCATCTCGCGCAGGCCGGCGCGCCAGAGCGCGCCGCCGCAAGACCATCAGCCACGTTTCCGCCATACGCCACCAACGTTGCATCGACGCCCTGGTCGAGCATCCAGGTTAAGACTTCGACCGGATTGAGCGCCAACTGCAGTTGCAACAGCTTCTGCCACATCTCTTCCTGGGCGCCCCGCAATATGGCGACATCGCCGGCGAACATGCCTTGGGTGCCAATAACGGCGCGCCGGAAGCCCAGCACTTGATCCACCGCGCCGGTCGAATTGCCGCCACGTCCGATGATATTGCCCAAATAGACCAGCCGGTCGCCCGGCCTGTAGCGCTGAGCCATTTCCCGATGCAGCCGGGTAAGTTTCTCGGCTTCGCCATGCACAGACGCCACGGCCCAAACCCGCCGCGGGTGGTGAAGTACGGAAATCTTATCGGTATCGACGAGCGGGTGCGACATGGGCCTGATGGGACATGGGTCTAACGTCTGGCCCAAAACATGAATCAAGCGCCCGCGCCGGAGCAAGCCCGTTTCCGTCCCCGCGTCCTATTTAGACAAAGAAAAGGCCGGACACGATCTGCGCGCCCGGCCGTTACTCTCGTCGAAGCGCCTGCGCGCGTTCGTTAGGCTGTGCTCAGTAACGTTTCCAACTTCTCGACCGCCGAGTCGTGATCGATCTCTTCGACCGCCGCCAACTCGCGGGCCAGTCTTTCGAGCGCCGCCTGATACATCTGGCGCTCGGAGTATGACTGATCGGGTTGATCGGCGTTGCGATGGAGATCGCGAACCACCTCGGCGATGGCAATCGGGTCACCCGAGTTGATCTTGGCTTCGTATTCCTGCGCGCGCCGGCTCCACATCGTCCGTTTGACCCGCACCCGGCCCTTCAGGGTCTTCAGGGAGGTCTCCATAGTTTTACGGCTGGAGAGCTTCCGTAAACCGGAATCCTTCACCTTCTCGACGGGAACCCGCAACGTCATGCGTTCTTTTGCAAAGGTGATAACAAACAACTGCAGCTTTTGGCCGGCAATCTCACGATCCTCGACACCGGTTACCTGGCCAACGCCGTGGGTCGGATAAACCACAAAATCGCCCTTGGCAAACTCTAGGTCCTTAAGGGCTTTTCGTTTCGTACTTGTCGCCATATTCGCCTACTCATTTACGCCACAAACATGCGTGGATTTACCGCCAGCGCTACCCCGTTTCGGCCGGTCACACTTGGATATTTCGAGTTAAATGCGTCTGGCTAGCGGTATCAGACACAAAACAAGGGACAGCCGCTCGCTACAACGCGAATGGCCATCCCTTATTACCGTTCAAGAGCATACCACAAAAATCCGGTAATTAACAGCCGGACCTGACGGCCGGCGGCAAACTATGTCTACTAATGCGGGATTATTAGGGGATTATATTCCGCTCACTCGCCCTGACCCGGCGCGGTGCTGAAATATTTGTCGAACTTGCCATCCTGGCCCTTAAAGGCGTCTGCATCGGGTAACGGGTCCGATTTAACGGTGACGTTCGGCCATTTTTCCGAGTATTCACGGTTCATTTCGAGCCATTTCTCGGCTTCCGGTTCGACATCGGGGATGATCGCCTCCGCCGGACATTCGGGCTCGCACACGCCGCAGTCGATACATTCATCGGGATGTATAACCAGCATGTTTTCGCCTTCGTAGAAACAATCTACGGGGCAGACTTCCACGCAGTCAGTGTACTTGCACTTGATGCAAGCCTCGGTCACCACGTACGGCATGTTTAATTCCTTCCTTACAAATCCAACTTGCTGATCTTAGACATCCAACGCGCTGGGAAATTCGGTGATTCTGGGGTCTGATTTCGTTTCGTTGTACTCACTTGGGGGCGTCCGCTCCAGCCCTAAGCCTGTCTAGGCAACCGCCCGTTTCCGGGCCTCGCCGCTTTCCCGGTCGCTAACGTAAAGCAGGCCGGCAACGCGCCGCAATAGGTTCGCTTCATGATCGTGCACGACGCCGTCGGCATAGACCACCCGCCACAGCATCTCGATCATTTCAATTCGCTCGTCATGGTCGAAATCGTCACGAATACGGCGGGTAAAGCGCGACAATTCCACCGCATTTTCGGCGACTTCATCGGCTAACTCGACGACCGAGGACACCTCTTCATCGGACAATTCGAACCGGGCACGCACCAGACCGACAATCACGCCGCGCTCATCGTCGCCGACGGCGTCGTCCATGCGCGCGGTTTCGATCAAGAGCACGGCGGCGGCGAGATGCAACTCGTCGACACTGTGCTCCCCGGGGCCGTGGGCGTCGGTCTCGCCCGCCCCGAACATTTTTGTAAGCCGATCCAGCATGGGGGCCGGTTTACACGCGATTTGCGCTTACAACAACCACATGGAAATTAGGGGTTTCCGGGATCGGTCAACTGGTCGATAGCGCGCCGATCACGCTTGGTTGGGCGCCCGGCGCCGGGATCGCGCTGGCCGCTTTTGAGCGCACGATCTTCGCGCGGCACCGGCGGTGGCGATAAGTCCTCATAGAGGGTCTGCGCTTCACTGAAAGGGCCCCGCCGCTCGCCCAAAGCGACCACTCGGACCACCAGGATGCGACGGCCCAATGCAAACGTCAAAACGTCGTCGGGCCGCAAGGCGTGGTTTGGCTTGCGGACCGGGACGCGATTAACCCGCACCTGACCCGACCGGCACAGGGTCGTGGCCTGGGTCCGCGACTTACAAAGGCGGGTATACCAAAGCCATTTATCGAGGCGCAGGGTTTCGGTTTCCGCCATCACTTCACGATCTGGCGCATCACGGCCCACCGCGTCATGAGCGCGAACCTGTTTTCAGGCCGGCCAAGATGGCGAACGGCGAGTCCGGATCGACGGGGCGGGCGGCGCGCCGGATGCGCGCCTTGGGCGCCGGCTTCTTGCTGGGGCGCCGCCGGGCGACGCGCAATGTCTCGCCGGCGTTGGTCACCGCATATCCAAACCGCCGTAACGTTTGGGCAAAATCGTCGGGGCCAGCGCCGATCGCGTTCATCATCGCCGGGGCCACCTCGAAGCCGCCCTCGCGGCTCAATCGGCGCACATCGGCCAACAGCCGCTCTAACAGGTCGGCCCGCACCGCCAGCGGACCCGCCGCCGGGCAAAATCCCAGCGCCAAATACCACGCGGCCGGTACACCGTCGCGGCACAGCAAAGATGTTGCACCGCCATCGGGAATCGCCGTCGGCGCCTCACCACCCGCCTGCACCGACCACAATAGGCCTTTCAGCGCCATCAACCGGCCTTTGAGTAGGGCTGGCATATAGGTCATTTCCACGCCGATGCGCACGCCCGCGCGCGCCAACGTTTTGCGGGCGTCCCCGACGAAATTGGCCTTACGGTCGACAGCGGGATCGCGAACGCTACAGCCCAGACCCTCGGTCAGGCGATAGGCCAGACCGCGCACCGCCCCGGCGACCGACGCTTCGCTCAAGTCGAGCAGCGGCCCAATCTGAGCGCGCAGATAACCGTCGAGCCACCGTGTCAGACGATGGCGCACCTGTTCGCGCGACCGACTATCGATGAGATCGCTGGCCAACACATCGACAAGGGGGCGAACCACCGTGGCGCCCGCGACCAGGCGCGCCAGCGGAGCGTCACGCCAGAGGATCCGGCCGCTTTCGAGATCGAGGGCGAAAGCATCGTCGCCGGCCGCATTGATATCGGCGACCCGGCCCGCAATGGCCTCGCGCACAACCCGGTTCGCCGCGGCCATAAGATGGGTACTGCCGGCCACCTCGCTATCGAGGGGCACGAACCGAAACCCCTCGAGCCACCCGACGTCATCGCCTTCCACCGTTACGCGACCGTCATTGGCGACCCCCGCCAGCAAGGTCTTATGCTCGCGTAACCGCTGCACCAGCACCGCCGTCTTGCGGTCGACGAAGCGTTGGGTCAGGCGCTCGTGCAGGGCGTCCGACAGCTTGTTTTCCATATCGTGGGTGCGTTGTTGCCAGCCAACCGCATCCTCGAGCCAGTCACGGCGATGGGATACATAGGTCCAGGTTCGCACACCGGCGATGCGCGCAATCAATGTATCGATGTCGCCGTCGGTGCGGTCGAGACGGTCGACCGCGCGGCTGATCCAGTCGCGCGGGATCCGCGCCTCCGACGACATCAGAAACTTGTAGATACGGGTGACCAGCCGGGGATGGGAACCACTGAGGTCGCCGACAAAATCGGGGATACGGCAAATATCCCAGAGCAGGCGCACCGCTTCGGGATGGACCGCCATATCGGCGACACCGGGCGCGGCGATCGCGCCGACCAGCGCCGCATAATCGTCGGCCGCGCGGGCCCGACGCAGTTCCGGCACCGGCGGGGCGGCCTCCAAGCTACGCTTGAGGCCGGCGGGCGAGTTGAAGTCCAGGTTGGTCGAGCGCCAAAACAGGGAACGGATCGGATCGAACTTATGATCTTCCAGGGCCGCTACCAGATCGGGATCGAACGGGTCCATATCGGTCGTGGGGCCGAAGGTGCCGTCTGCCATATAACGCCCGGCCCGCCCGGCAACCTGGGCAATTTCGGCGGGCATCAGGTGGCGAAAATGGTCGCCGTCGAATTTACGCAACGACGAAAATGCGACGTGATCAATGCCCATATTGAGACCCATGCCGATAGCATCGGTGGCGACCAGATAGTCGACCTCGCCGGCCTCGTATAAGCCGACCTGAGCGTTGCGGGTGCGCGGGCTGAGCGCGCCGAGGACCACGGCGGCCCCGCCCCGCTGACGGCGCAGCACTTCGGCCAGGGCGTAAACATTGGCCGCAGAGAACGCGACCACGGCAGAGCGCGGCGGCAGCCGGGTGAGTTTCTTCGGGCCGACATAACTCAGCCGCGAAAACCGCTCGCGGCGGATAAACTCGGCCTCCGGCACCAGCTTGCGCAAGATCGGCCCCATGGTTTCGGCGCCCAGAAACATCGTCTCTTCGGTCCCGCGCGCGCTCAGCAGGCGCTCGGTAAAGACATGCCCGCGTTCCGCATCGGCGCAGAGCTGGATCTCATCGATCGCCAGAAAGGCAACCTGCCGGTCCTGGGGCATCGCCTCGACGGTACACAGGAAATAGCGCGGATTATCGGGAATGATACGCTCTTCACCGGTGATCAGGGCGGCCGCGCCAACGCCGCGCAAACGCACCACCCGGTCATAGTTCTCGCGCGCCAGCAGCCGCAGCGGAAAGCCGATCATGCCGGTCGCATGGCCCAGCATCCGATCGATCGCGAGATAGGTCTTGCCCGTATTGGTCGGCCCGAGAACCGCCTTGACGGACCCAGCATCGGAAAACGTCATAGCCACACAATCGGACGCCCGCAGATGGATTGCAACAGCTAGCAAGACAGACCTTGCAGCGTTACGCTCCCACCCTCATATGTGCGCACGATAGTTGTGCACATCACCGCGACGAGGGCATCCATGAGTACCACTGCAGACGATAGCACCCCCCAAACGGCGGAAACCCACAGTTTCCAGGCCGAGGTCACCCGGCTGTTGGATATCGTCGCCCGGTCGCTCTACAGCGATAAGGAGATTTTCCTGCGCGAGCTGGTCTCGAACGCGTCGGACGCCTGCGACAAGCTGCGCTACGAAGCGTTGACCGACCCGTCATTGCTCGACGGCGATGGCGATCTCAAAATCACCATTACCGCCAACGCCAAGGCGCGCACCCTCACCATTGCCGATAACGGCATCGGTATGAGCCACCAAGAACTGGTCGACAATCTGGGGACGATTGCGCGATCGGGCACCGCCGCCTTTGTCGAGCAAATCAACCAAACCGAGGATGCCGACAACAATCTGATCGGCCAATTCGGTGTCGGCTTCTATTCCGCCTTCATGGTCGCCGATAAAGTGACCGTCACGAGCCGCCGCGCCGGCGCCGCGGAGGCATGGCAATGGGTGAGCGACGGCAAGGGTAGTTTCACTGTCACCCCGTCCGATAGCGATACAGCGCGGGGCACAAATGTGGTCCTGCACCTGGCCAAGGGCGAGAAGGAATTTCTCGAGGCGGTGCGGATCAGCCACATTATCAAGACCTACTCCGACCATATCGCCCTGCCGATCAATCTGGTCGGCGAGGAAGGCGCGACCGAGCAACTCAATGCCGCATCGGCTCTATGGACGCGCCCGCGCAATGACATCACCCAAGAGCAGTACACGGAGTTTTACCACCATGTCGGCCACATGTTCGACGAGCCGTGGCTGACCCTGCACAACCGGGTCGAAGGCAAAATCGAATACACCAATCTGTT
>JBLHHE010000066.1:0-8080 GCA_047616465.1 Alphaproteobacteria bacterium | reverse complement strand
AGATTTCCATATCCTGGCGCGCCGCGTGCATGACCTTGACGATGCTGGTATCCGCCAACAACTCCAGGACCGGCGTCAGATCCATACCTTCGGCCAAGGGGTCCACTGCGAAAGCGTCGTCCGGCCCGGCGATTTGCAGCAGGCATAGCTGGGGCCAGAACGTGCTCTCGCGCATGAACTCGGTATCGACGGTGAGGTAGTCGGCGCGTGACAGAGATTTACAAATATCGGCGAGCGCCGCAGACGTTGAGATGAGTGTCATTGGCGTTGTTCTACACGGATTCGAGCGCGCCCGGAAGCCGTAGCGCCGGGGGTAACCGAGCCCCACACGCCGCAACAGCTTCGCCCGTTAGCTTTCGATTCAAATTCGCGCCATTGACGGGGCGTCCTCTAAAAAAAGCACCTCAAAGGTTCGTGTGTTACGTATACTATCGGTGGTTGTTCTTCGTGAGTAGCATACTAGCGTTGACAGCCGTTATGGGTAAAGGAGGGGTCATGAAAGCAAGGATTGTAACGCCGGCAGTAATAGGTGCGGTGTTGGGGGGAATTGCCACATTTGGGGGTACGCAGGCGGCCAATTATTACTTTATCGACCGCGCTGAAGCGACGGAGGAGATGAAAGATGCAAGGGCACAAATCCTTCCGTTGCTCGATCCGCTGCCCAAGACACCGAACGAGGTAAAAAGGGCAATTAACGCGTTAAGGGCGAAACGAATTTTATTTCAAGATGAGAACGCCAAAAATTTATTCGCGTTAGCGATAGGGCACTTAGACGAGATCCAGGAGGAGCTAGTAGCACAGGCGACTGCTGAGAGAGAGCGACGGCTCCAACTCGCCAAAGCAGAAGCAGCAAGCGGGCGGAACGATGTGGCGGCTGCCGACGAGGCACGCCGGGCAGCGGCTCTGCAGGCTGAGAAGGCTGAGGCAGCCCGACTGAAGGTCTTGGATACATCGCGCTCGATCACAAAAATACCAAACTTACGCATAAAGGCTTTTTGAACAAACAATGATGCGTTGATTAGGTCGTCCGGCCTCATTCCGGCGACTGATCCGCTGAAAAGCCCGGAAATCAGGCCCAAATAGTACACAGTGGTACGGGTACGGATAACCTATTGCGGGTTGACAGAGCGCGGTGTTCCGTGGCCATTGGCGCGCGAAGCGCTCTCCGCGCTGAATTCCGAGGCTGTCGATGCATCCCTTTAGAACACACAATTGTGGCGAGTTACGCCCCCTTCACGCTAGCCAGACCGTTCGGTTGTCCGGTTGGATTCACCGAAAGCGCGATCACGGTAATTTAGTGTTCGTCGATCTTCGCGATCAGTTTGGGCTCACCCAATGCGTTATCGATACCTCGAGCGCGTTATTCGCGACGCTGGAGGCGGCGCGGTTGGAATCGGTGCTGACGGTGACCGGTCAAGTGGTCGAGCGCACAGCCGATACTATTAACGACACGCTGCCGACAGGCTTTATCGAAGTACAGATCGGCGAAGTGGTGGTCGAATCGGCGGCGGCGATGCTGCCGCTACAGGTGAATTCCGATGAGGACACAAGCGAAGAAATACGCTTGCGCTACCGATATCTCGATCTGCGCCGGGAGAAAGTGAAAACGAATATTCTTCTGCGAAATCAGATCATTGCGTCGATACGCCGACGTATGATCGAAGCCAATTTCGTCGAATTCCAAACTCCTATTTTGACGGCGTCGAGCCCCGAGGGGGCGCGCGATTACCTGGTGCCGTCACGCCTGCATCCGGGCAAGTTCTACGCGCTGCCGCAAGCGCCGCAGCAGTTCAAACAGATGCTCATGGTGGCTGGCTTCGACCGGTATTTCCAGATTGCG
The DNA here is from genome assembly GCA_047616465.1 of Alphaproteobacteria bacterium. GTDB lineage: Bacteria > Pseudomonadota > Alphaproteobacteria > UBA6615 > UBA6615 > JABDJY01. Next base: position 6,240 of record JBLHHE010000066.1, on the reverse strand, counting down.
CCCTGCTTTCGCGATGAAGATAGCCGCGCCGACAGGTCTCCCGGCGAGTTTTATCAGCTCGATTTCGAAATGAGTTTCGTCACCCAGGATGATGTCCTATCGACCATCGAGCCGGTGCTCGGCGGTATTTTCGAAGAATTTGCAGGCCACGGCAGGGAAACGCCCTGGGCGGTGACGCCGTCGCCTTTCCCGCGCATTCCGTACGCCGAGGCAATGCTGAAATATGGCTCCGACAAGCCGGATTTGCGCAATCCCCTCATCATTAGCGACGTCTCCGAGTTGTTTCGGGAGTCGGACTTTAAGGTGTTTGCCAAGGTCGTCGCCGGCGGCGGTGTGGTGCGCGCTATACCCGCGACCGGGGCGGCGAGCCAGCCCCGCAGTTGGTTCGACAAGCTGAACGATTGGGCCCGCGACCAGGGCGCGCCGGGGCTCGGTTATGTGGTCTTCGATGACGGTGAGGCGAAGGGGCCGATTGCGAAATTCTTTTCCGAAGAGGCGCTCGCCGGATTGCGATCTTCGGCCGGAGTGGGCGATGGCGATGCGGTGTTTTTCGCCGCCGGTCAAGCCAGCGAGGCCGCTCATTTGGCCGGATTGGCGCGGACCCGGATCGGCGAAAGTCTGGAGCTTCTCGCCGGCAACCAGTACGCGTTTTGCTGGATCGTCGATTACCCGATGTACGAATTGGACGAAGAGACGGGCAAAATCGATTTCAGCCATAATCCGTTCTCGATGCCCCAAGGCGGTCTCGAAGCCCTTGAGACCAAAGACCCGCTGGACGTTCTGGCGTATCAATATGACATCGTCTGCAACGGCATCGAGCTTAGCTCCGGGGCCATCCGAAACCACCTCCCGGACATCATGGTGAAAGCGTTCGCAATCGCCGGCTATAGCCGCGAGCAGTTGGAAAGCCAATTTTCTGGGATGCTCAACGCACTGCAGTTCGGCGCGCCGCCCCATGGCGGCTCTGCCCCCGGCATCGACCGCATCGTCATGCTGTTGGCGGACGAGCCCAATATTCGCGAAGTGATCGCTTTTCCCATGAACCAACGCGCCGAAGACTTGTTAATGCAGGCCCCTGCTGAGGTGCCGGCCGAACGCCTGCGCGATCTCCATATCCGGCCCGCATTGCCGCCGAAGAAACCGTCATAAGCCGACAAATAACGGCGGTACGGTTCTTCCGATTACATACAAAGCTACTGTAAATATTAGAAATATGTAGGCGTTTTGGTGCCGATTTATTTGGCCGATGGCTCCAATGCAGCCGAATATTCCAACAAGATTAACGTTCTAAGGGCTATTGTTCAAGTTAAGCCTATGCAAATCAGTTCGTCGTGATTCATTGTGTCGTTCTTCATCTAGGAGACTTGCTATGAGAATCCCTGGCCCGGCACTGATATTACCTTTGTTTTTAGCCGGTTGCGCCTTGCCCCCCGCCCTAACCGTGGCCTCATTGGTCGCCGGTGGGGTAAGCTATGTGACAACGGGTAAAGGCACCACCGATCACGCCATTTCCGCATTCGCTGGAGAAGATTGCGCCCTTCACCGGGTGGTCAATGACAAACCAGTCTGCGATCCGGACGGCGACGTTCTGCTCGCGCTAATTGCCGACGATCCAGCCAACGAGAATTGGAACTGGGATCCCGAAACGGGTTCCATCGATCCATACGCCGTGACGCGATGGGGATCGGATAACGAACTCCAGGCCAAGGTCGAACAGGATGCGGCGCCCCTGCCGCAGCTGGCAGCTACGCCGGATCGTTCCAGAATTTTGGGCGTCGCGGCGAATGCTATTCCGACGCTCACACCGGGCCCGGTTGGGCACGGAAACAACCTTCCTTCGCAGGCGGCAGCGATTTCGGTTGCGGCCAAACCATCGACGCGCGGCCTGTTCGCCGATGCCAGTCCCGCGCCGAAGCCGCAGATTGCGCAATTGCCGATCCAAACCGTTAGCCAATTTGCCAATTTGACCCTGCAAGATGGTCAGCTAACGACATTTGCGGTGATCGGCAGTTTCAAAAAAGCCGAGAATGCCAAACGCATGGCCGCTACACATGGCGACGGCGTTATGATTCAAGCGATCGTGGTGAACGGGGATACGACCTATCGCGTCCTGGTTGACAAACCCCTGGAACAGGCCCGTCTAGACGGCTTTTCCGATGCCTGGCCAGTGTTCCGGTGATCTGGATGTCCCGCCCTGCGGCCAACTCGTCGTTAGCCAAGCCGGTGTTTATCGCAATTAGATCGCGAATTCATCGCATCGCTATCACGTGACTCGCAACATTAACGATTTATTGCGTATGCTCGTCTTCAATTAGGGCGTGTTTGTACCTATTGTCGGGCGTGTGATGAAAATTCAAACAATGATCGTGGCTGTGGCCGCACTTGCGCCAGGCGCATTCGTCGTCTCGGCGCCGGCAGAGGCTGCGGCGGTGCAGCATGTTCCCCATCGTGGATTTTATGAAGTAACGTTGGGAAGAAGCGACGCATCGTCACAGATTAGAAGCGTAAACGGTCGCCTGGTCGCGGAGTGGGCGCATAGCTGCGACGGCTGGACGGCTAATCAACGCCTCGCCGTAACCTTGCAACGGCACACTGGCGTGGATCTCGATTCCGAGGTTAATGCGACGAGCTTCGAAAGTAACGACGGCACCACGTACCAATTCTCATCGAAGTCGACGATCGGCGGCGAGGTGGCCGAAGAAGTGCGGGGCAAGGCCGAAAGGCCGTCGCGCGGTGAGCCGGGGGTGGCGATTTTTTCTGTTCCGCCGGACCTGAAAATTGAATTGCCGGCCAACACCTTATTCCCATTTGAACACACACTCTCGGTTATCGCCGCGGGTGAAAGAGGTGTGGTCCAGGAATCGAGCTCCTATTTCGATGGCTCGCAACCCGAAATATCGCCGATGGTAGCCAGCTTGCTCATTCTTGGCGGTGTCCGCGCGCCAGAGGAGGGCTCTGGCACCAATTTGGGCGCCGTCACCGAGCACAAATGGTGGAAGGTGCGTCTGGCGATGTTCGCGAACACCAAGAGCGAAACCGAGCCCGAATTCGAAATGACTCAGGATGTGCAAGACAACGGCGTTGTTCGCCGGTTCGTGTTCGATTACGGCGACTTTACGATGGTGGCGTCTTTGGTACGGATCGAGGAATTAGACCGCGCTCAATGTCGTTGAGTGACTTTTAGCTAAGCGTTCCCATTACCTATCGCCGCCAAGCCCGCGTCCCCGGCCAATGGCGTTATGCCCCAGCCGGTTCCTGACATCGTCGATTACATTTTCAAGCCGCTTACGCTGACCCGCGTCGGGGTCTGCCAAGTCTGGTGGATCGGCTTCGTCGGCAGGTTTCAGGGTGGCGACCCCGATACCGATCAGGCGAAAGCTAGAACCGGCCGCCGCATCGCTGAGGGCGTTTTCGAGCAGCGGAATAGCGAACTGATAAATCGTCTCGGCAAGCTGGGTCGGCCAAGCCAGCCCTTGCGATCGTGTGGTTGTCCTAAACTTCGATGATTTTAGCTTCAACACCAGGGTTTGGCCGGCGAGTTCTTTAGCCTTGAGCCGGTCCGACAGACGCTCGCACAACGGCCATAATTGTTGCTTCAGCCCTTCGAGATCGCCGATATCCCGATGAAACGTGGTTTCCACGGACACATTCTTCGGCACAGAAATGGGATTGACCCGGCGGGCGTCTTCGCCGTGGGAAAAACTGTACAGACGGTGCCCAATGCTACCGTATCGACCGACAAGGGCGCCTTCGTCGCGGGTGCGCAATTGACCGATGGTTGATATGCCGTCGGCCAGCAGCTTGCGGTGCAACGCCTTGCCGACCCCGGAGATGCGATTGACCGGCAGATCGGAAAGGAACGCCAGCGCGTCGCCGCGCCCGAGGATTGCAAATCCCCGCGGTTTGTCTAAATCCGAGGCCAGCTTCGCCAGGGATTTATTGTAGCTGAGACCTACCGAGGCGGTGACGCCGCACTCGGCCTCGATGCGCTGGAGAAGTTTATTGAGGGTCGCCGCCGGGCTGGCATTGTGCAGACGTTCGGTGCCCGATAAATCGAGAAAAGCCTCATCGATCGACACCGGCTCGACCAACGGTGTTATCGCCTGCATCAGGGTCCGGATTTGCCGTCCGACCTCGGAATATTTTATCATATTGGGGGGTATGACGACCGCGTCGGGGCAGAGCTTGCGGGCCTGGAACATGGGCATCGCCGAATGCACGCCGCTGATGCGGGCGATGTAGCAGGCGGCCGAAACGACGCCGCGCTGGCCGCCACCGACGATAACCGGTCGGTCTCGCAAGCTTGGGTTATCGCGCTTTTCCACGCTGGCGTAAAACGCGTCGCAGTCGATATGGGCGATTGTCAGGTTGTGAATTTCGCGGTGATAAACCAAGCGGGGCGATCGGCATTCGCCACACCGGTCGGCCGGTGACAGAACCGGTGCGGTGCAATCGCGGCAGAGTCCGGGCGTACCGCTATCGTCCGTCATAGCCCAGGGCCCGGCTGTGTTTGCACCGGCCAAAGCCATGCCGCCCCGCGCACTCCGCTGGCATCGCCATGCGCCGGCGGTCGAATAGGCGTCGTTATGCGATCGGAAAAGGCGTACTGGCCGATTTTTTCGGCGATCGTATCGTACAGCCGTTCGACCTTCGACATGCCGCCGCCCAAGACCACGACGTCGGGGTCGAGAATGTTAAGCACCAGAGCGAGGGCGCGCGCCGCCCGGTCCTCATAATTTGCCAGTACGTCGGACGCGCTTCGATTACCTTGTTCGGCCGATCGAACAATTTCAGCCGGGGTTCGGTCCTCGCCCGTTGTCTGGCAATAATCGTAGGAGAGCGCCGGGCCGCTCAGGAAGGTCTCGATGCAGCCGTCGTGCCCGCAATAACAGCGCCGTCCCGGCCACTCGCCGCCGGTCATCCAGGGCAGGGGCGTGTGGCCCCATTCACCAGCGATGGCGTTGCGGCCGGCCATTATTTCGCCATCGACAACAATTCCGCCCCCCACTCCGGTTCCCAATATGACGCCAAAAACTACCCGTTCATTTTGTCCGCTGCCATCGGTCGCTTCGGAGACGGCGAAGCAATTTGCGTCATTGGCGACGCGCGTTGGCCGGTCGAGCCGTTCGGCAATATCGGTCTCGAACGGTTGGCCGATCAGCCACGTCGAATTGGCGTTTTTGATCAACCCGGTGGCAGGTGAGATGGTTCCCGGAATACCGATACCCACCGGCGCTTCTCGGTGTTTGGCTGGCGCGATTTCAGCAACCAATCCGGTGATTGCCTGCAGGGTATCGGCGTAGCTATTGCGCGGCGCGGTGATGCGTTTGCGCGCGATTTCGCAGCCATCATCGGCCAGAACGATGCCTTCGATCTTGGTGCCGCCGAGGTCAATACCGATACGCACCGAGTTGCTCCTTGAGCCAAACTAGCGCTGACGCTAGGGTTAGATTGAATTAGTATGCCCTTAACCAGAAGTAGTACATTATACGTACCAATGCGAAGGTCGACGTATCAGGTTTAACTGATAGTCAATGACGCGCGGGAATAGAGTTTGATGGCTAAATCCGTACTGATCGTTGAAGACAACGAGCTCAACATGAAACTGTTCCACGATCTTCTCGAGGCGCAGGGCTATGATATTTATCAAACCCGGGATGGCAACCAGGCGATGGGGATGGCTAGCGAACACATGCCCGACCTCATTTTGATGGACATTCAACTCCCTGAGGTATCGGGGCTGGACGTTATTAAATGGTTGAAAGCGGACGAGGCGCTAAAACACATTCCGATCATCGCGGTTACCGCGTTTGCGATGAAGGGCGATGAAGAGAAAATACGCGAAGGCGGCTGCGAGGCGTATATCGCCAAGCCGATTTCGGTCTCTCATTTTCTTGAAACGGTGAAAAAGTTTATCGAGTAGAAAAGTGGATGCCGCGCCTGGCCGGATCGCCAAGCACCTAGCAAAAAGCCGCCCGAAGGGCGGCTTTTGTCATCGTAGCGGCGCGAAGACGCCGTTATTTCATTTTCTCTTCTTTGAACAAAACGTGTTTGCGCGCTCTGGGGTCGTATTTCTTCAGCTCGATCTTATCGGGCATTTTACGCGGGTTTTTCTTAGCCACGTAATAATAGCCGGTATCGGCGGAGCTCACGAGCTTTACGAGTACGGTACTGGATTTAGCCATCGACTTGGTTTCCTATAACTTTAGGCGCTGACGCTACAGCGCCGGCCAACATAGC
>JBLHHE010000065.1:0-8089 GCA_047616465.1 Alphaproteobacteria bacterium | reverse complement strand
CGCATCTGGATAGCGGATATCGGAGTCGATGGGCCTCCTGGAAATCATCCTCCTTGCCGTTGTGCAAGGCATCACCGAGTTTTTGCCGATCAGTTCATCGGGTCATTTGCGCGTGGCCGCGGAAATTTTGGGCATTCCCGGCAGCACCCTGGCCATGGATGTCGCGGTACATGTTGGCACCCTGGGCGCGGTGATTATCTATTTCTGGCGCGACATTGCGCACATTCTTATAGGTGTTGCCCAGTTCGCCACCGGTCGGCGAACCGATGGCGGGCTGTTGGGGGTCCACATCGTCATCGCCACCGTGCCGGTTTTCATCGCCGGGTTTTACGGGCGCGACTTCATCGATAGCAACCTCAGGGCGCTCGAAATCATCGGCTGGACGTCGATCGGGTTCGGCATTCTTTTGTGGGGGGCGGACCGCATCGGTATGACCGTCCTCAGCCTCAAACATCTGACCACCCGCAACGCCATCATCATTGGTATTACCCAGGTGCTTGCCCTGGTTCCCGGCACCAGCCGGGCCGGCGTTACCATTACCGCGGCGCGCATGCTCGGCTATGAGCGTTCGGAAGCAGCGCGTTTTTCCATGTTGTTGTCGATACCCGCGGTTGCTGGCGCCGGAACCCTGATCGCCCTCGAACTGATCGCCAGCGGCGATGCCGCGCTGGGCCGGGGTGCGGTCATAGCGGGCATTCTGGCCTTCATTACCGCCCTGGGCGCAATTGCCCTGCTCATGCGCTGGTTGCAATTCGCCGGCTTTGCACCCTTCGTCTTCTACCGGGTGTTGATGGGCGGCGGGATTCTCTACTGGGTCTACTTCGTCTAGCCGTCAACCTTGCAGCCTCAGGTGATCGATGCCCGCCCCAGGCGGCCGCCTTTGCGGTGCCGGTGAAGGTAGGTCGGCACAATCGCTTCCAGGGCGGTCGGCTGAACGCCAAGGTCGGGCAGGGTCAAGGCCCCCTCACTAACGACATTATCCGTTTTCAGGGAGCGGATTTGATCGCGGGTCAGCAGCGGCTTAGGCATTAATCCCAGGAATGTTGCCTGAATTTCGCCGACAAAGAACGGCACCGGCACCAGCAGGCGTTTGCGTCTGGTGTGCTCCAAAACGACTTTCATAAGCTCGGCATATGTGTAGATCGCCGGCCCCCCCAGCTCATAGGTTTTGCCGATTGCGGAGGCATCCGCCAGCGCGTTGACAATCGCCGCCGCGACATCGCCGACATAGACCGGCTGGAACCGCGTTTTGCCGCCGCCGTAAAGCGGCAGCACCGGCAGCACGCGCGCCAAGGCGCCGAATAAATTGAAAAACCGGTCTTCCGGACCGAATAGCACCGAGGGCCGGAGAATGGTCGCGCCGGGGAAATGTTCGCGTAAGGCTTCCTCTCCGGCGCCTTTCGACCGCAGATATTCCGACCATGCCGATGTTTGCGCGCCGATCGCCGATACATGCACCACACGCGCTACGCCGGCGTCGGCGCAGACGCGGCCGATCGCCGCGGGCACATCGGCGTGGAGGGTTTTGAAGGTCTGGCGGCCGGATTTGTACAGAATACCGACGAGATTAATCACCGCGTCGGCGCCTTCGACCGCCCGCGCCAGCGCGGCTGTATCGCGGACATTCACTGCGACCGGCACCACCTGGCCGACTTGGCCCAGGGGTTTCAGGAACTTTGCCCCTTCCGGATCGCGCACGGCGACGGTAACCACCGCCCCCTGATCCGCCAGGCGTTCAACGACATACCGCCCAATGAAACCTGAGCCGCCTAAAACGGTAACCCGCTGTTGTTCCATGACCGTCGGCTCCCTATATCCGTATTCGATCCGGAAAAGCGGCGGCGCGCCGCCTGCCCGGTTATGCCCGTGTATACCGCCTCGCCGGCAAGCCTGCCAAGCGTTAGGACATTGACAAGGTTCGCGGGTGCAGAGTAGCAACGGTTTTACACTGTAACGCGGGTGTGGCCGCGGCCCTTTTAACGATTGCGACGGCCCTGTGGATATAGAACTTCATCAAAACGACCTGCCGGACGGCCTCGACCTCGGCCCGGTCATTGCCGTGGACACCGAGACCCTGGGTCTCAACCTGGTGCGCGACCGGCTTTGCCTGGTCCAGTTGTCGGCCGGCGACGGCACCGCCCATCTCGTCCAATACGCAACCGGTGGCGAAGACGCCTATAATGCGCCGAACCTGAAGGCGATGCTGAGCGACCCGGCGCGATTGAAACTGTTCCATTTCGGGCGTTTCGATTTGGCCGTGCTGCGCCGCGACCTCGGTGTGGTCGCCGCGCCGGCCTATTGTACAAAAATCGCCTCCAAACTGGTGCGCACCTTTACCGACCGCCACGGCCTCAAGGATTTGTGCCGCGATCTGCTGGGCGTGGAGATTTCTAAGCAGCAGCAAACATCGGATTGGGGCGCCGCCAAGCTGAGCGACCAGCAATTGGAATATGCGGCCAGCGACGTTTTGTTTTTGCACGATTTGAAGACGCGGTTGGACGCGATGCTCGAGCGCCAAGACCGAACCGAGTTGGCGGCCAAGTGTTTCGAATTTTTACCGACCCGCGCCGAGCTCGATTTAGCGGGCTGGGCAGAAGTCGATATTTTCGCCCACAGCTAGGGCGGACCGGACAAGACCAGGAGCGTCGCGTTGACCTTTCAAGGACGCCCCCGCATACTGAAATTGCTTGATTCGCGTGCGATTTCAGACCCTCACAAGGACATTGTTTGAACCGAATGGGCACTATTCGAAACCCCAAAATAAAATTACCGCTTGAATGACAAATTCGACGAAAGCCGACGATATAAGCGACAACGCGGGCGATGGCGGCGCGGCGCTGGCGAGCGACCTCGACGCGGCGCGGCGCGTGCTGCGGCTCGAAGCGGAAGCTCTGCGCGTCATGTCGGAGTCGCTTGACGCCACTTTCACGCAAGCACTGGAAATTCTGTTCGCCGTGACCGGGCGGGTGGTCGTCACCGGCATGGGCAAAAGCGGCCACATTGCGCGCAAGATTTCGGCCACATTGGCGAGCACCGGCACCCCCTCGCATTTTGTTCATCCGGCAGAAGCAAGCCATGGCGACATGGGTATGATCACCCGATCCGACGCGGTGTTGGCGTTGTCCAACTCGGGCGAGACCCCCGAGCTTGGCGACGTGATCGATTATTGCCGGCGCTTTCGTATTCCCTTGATCGCGCTGACCGGAAAATTGGGCAGCACGCTCGCCGACAATGGCGATTGCGCGCTTATCCTGCCGCCCATTGCCGAGGCCTGCCCGATGGGCCTGGCGCCAACGACCTCGACGACGGCGATGCTGGCGATGGGCGATGCGCTGGCGGTTGCCTTGCTGGAACGCCGGGGCTTCACCACCGAGGATTTCCAGGTTCTGCACCCGGGCGGTAAGCTGGGCCAGGGTTTGTTGCGGGTCGACGATATCATGCATGTCGGCGACGAGCTGCCGCTCACGGGGCCCGATGCAGCCATGTCGGACGTCGTTTTGACCATGACAAACAAGATGTTCGGCTGCGCCGGCGTCGTCGATGCGGCCGGCCACCTAGCCGGCATCGTCACCGACGGTGATTTACGCCGCCACATGTCCACAGATTTGCGTAACACCACGGCCGGTGAAGTGATGACCAAGGCGCCGAAAACGATCCGGTTGGGTGCGTTGGCCTCTGAGGCGCTTGGCGTGATGAACGAAAATGAGATCACTGTGCTGTTCGTTGTCGATGGTGGCGCGCCGGTTGGCATCGTGCATATGCACGATTGCCTGCGGGCGGGCATCGCTTGAGCCGATGACCGAGGCACCTCCATCTGCGGCGTTGACCGACACAACAGCTGCTGTGTCTGAGGACTTGTCCCAGAGATTTGAAGATATGGGTCCGCGGATACAGCGGGGCGGTTTCGGCCGATCTCGCTTTGTCGCGGCGATGAAATACATCCTGCCCGGTTTGGCGATGGCGTTACTGGTCGTTGTGATGGCGTGGCCGGAATTCGCCAACGACGACAACCGGTTTCGCATCCCCGAGGCCGTGGGCCCGATCGGCACCTCGCGTCCCCAGGTGCTCAATGCCCGTGTCCTGGGCGTCGATTCCCAATCGCGACCGTTTCAAATTACGGCTGACACCAGCGCGCTTAAGAAAGACGAAGGGCGCGAGTTCTATTTTCTGGAACAGCCTAAGGCCGACATCGTTCTTAAGGATGGTTCGTGGGTCGCGCTGACCGCGACAGACGGCGAGTACGAAGAGGAAACAAAGTATCTATATTTGGTCGGCAATGTGAATGTGTTTCACGATGCCGGGCACGAATTCAGCACGCCGAAGGCGCGGTTCAATCTCGATGACCGGTCTGCCACGGGCAACGATCCGGTCGAGGGGCAGGGTCCGCTGGGAACGTTGCAGTCGGAGGGGTTTCGAATTTTCGATGGCGGCGACCGTGTGCTGTTTACCGGTAAAGCGCAGATGTTCGTCTACCGCGGCGCGCGAGATACGAAATGACTAAAATCGGACGGACCGGAGTTTCATGTGTCACGGCGTTGGCGGCTTTGATGATCGCAACCGCCAGCCAGGCCCAATCGTTGGGATTTGGCCGCGGCAATAGCGATCCCATTCACATCGAGGCGAACGACGGCATCGAATGGCAACGCACCGAGCAAGTCTATATTGCCCGCGGCGATGCCCGGGCCAGCCAGGGAGGGGTAACCGTCGAAGCGGATGAGCTGATCGCCCATTACCGGTCGACGGAATCGGGATCCGACGAGATCTATAAAATCGACGCCAACGGCAATGTTCGCATCGTGTCCGAGAGCGAAGTGGCGACTGGCGACAAGGCAGAATACGACGTCATCAAGGGCGTCCTGATTATGACCGGCAAACAGGTGCGCCTGGTCACGCCGCTGGACACCATCACGGCCCGCGACAGCCTGGAATATTACGAAGATAAGCAACTCGCCATCGCGCGCGGCGATGCGCTGGCGATCCGTGAAGACCGGCGTGTTCGCGCCGATACTCTCATGGCTCATTTTCTCGCCAAAGATGGGAAGAAACGCTCCTCGAAGATGGAACGCATCGAGGCGATTGGTAATGTGCACCTATCGACGGCAACCGACATTGTCACCGCCGAGCGCGGCGATTATCAGCTCAATGCCGGGCTCGCCACTGTCAGTGGAGGCGTTAGGATCACGCGCGGCGAAACCCAATTGAACGGCGACCGGGCAGAGGTTAATCTGAACACCGGTCAGAGCCGCCTGCTCACCAAGTCGGCCGGAGCCCGAAATCCGAGCGAGCGGGTGCGCGGCATTTTTCTGCCGTCGGCACGACCCGAAAGCGGCGACAGTGGAAAGACGCAGTGATGAACGATCAAGCCGATCTTCCAGAAACTGAAGACCCCTCCACGCCGCGACTGGTGACGGAAAACGAGGGCTTGATAGCGTCCAATATTGGCAAGCGGTTTCGCAAACGTCCGGTCGTTCGCGATGTCAGTATTCAGGTGCGGCGCGGCGAGGCGGTGGGCCTCTTGGGGCCGAACGGCGCCGGCAAGACCACCTGTTTTTATATGATCACCGGGCTGCTTTCGCCCGACACCGGCACGATTTCGCTGGATGGTCACGACATCACCGATCTGCCGATGTACCGCCGCGCGCGGTTGGGAATCGGCTATCTGCCGCAAGAGGCATCGATCTTCCGCGGGCTGACGGTCGAGCAGAATATTCGCGCCGTGATCGAAGTTGTCGAACCTGAGATCGAGCGCCGCGAAGTGTTGCTCGAAGATTTAATGGCCGAGTTTTCGATCAGCCATTTGCGCCGCACCCCGTCCCTGGCGCTCTCGGGTGGTGAACGGCGGCGGGTCGAGATCGCCCGCGCGCTTGCCTGCCGTCCTCATTTTATGCTGCTCGACGAACCCTTGGCGGGCATTGATCCGATCGCCGTTTCCGATATTCGCGACCTCGTGGGGCACCTCAAGCATCGCGGCATTGGCGTATTAATTACCGATCATAATGTTCGCGAAACGCTGGATATTGTGGATCGGGCATACATTTTGCATGATGGGGCCGTATTGATGAGTGGTAGTCCGGCGGAGATCGTTGATCACAGGGACGTTCGCCGCGTTTACCTGGGCGAAAGATTCACCCTGTAGACCTTATTATTATGGCACTTTCACAGCGTCTCAATCTGCGGCAGACGCAAGCACCCATTATGACGCCGCAGTTGCAGCAAGCGATCAAGCTGCTGCAATTGTCCAATTTGGAGCTTGCATCCTTCGTTGAAAGCGAACTCGAGCAAAACCCGTTGCTCGAGCGCGAGGACCTGTCCGACGAGCCCGATGCGGCTGCGAGCGGCGACGATAACGCCCCGGAAAGCGGTGACCCCGAACCCGATGGTGGCGAGTTTGCCGACGGGCCGGAACCGGCGGACGTGAGCGAGTTGACCCAACGCGAGGCTGCGTCGGAGAGCGACCCGCCCCTCGACACCGACTACGAAAATGTCTGGGCCGACGACTACCAGCCTGCTGCCGTCGGCGCCGACGCCTTAAGCCCGGCGAGCGAGAGCGCCTTCAGCGGTTCGCGTTCTGGCGGACAAGGCTATGACAGCCCGGATGTCGGCGAATTGGCTGTGGAGCACATGGCGAGCCTGCGTGAGCATCTCACCGCCCAACTCAATCTCGATTTTACCGATCAGGGGGAACGCTTGATCGGCCAAGCCTTGATCGAATCCGTCAACGATGACGGTTACCTCGTGACAACAGCCGAAGCGATTGCCGAGCAGCTCGGTTGTTCGCAGGCCGAGATCGACGCGGTTCTCGTCAAGCTGCGCCAGTTCGATCCGATCGGCGTCTTCGCGCGCGATCTGGCCGATTGCTTCGCGCTGCAACTGGCCGAACGCGATCGCCTCGATCCAGCGATGCAGACGTTTCTCGACAATCTCGATCTGATGGCGAAGCACGACATCGCCGCATTGCAATCGGTCTGCGGGGTGGACCGCGAAGATATTGCCGACATAATTGCCGAGTTGAAATTATTAAACCCCAAGCCTGGCACCGCCTTTCAACAGGAAATGACCCAATGGGTTGCCCCCGACGTTTTTGTACGCGCCAAACCGAAGGGGGGTTGGATTATTGAACTCAACAGCGAGACCCTGCCTCGTGTTCTCGTCAACCGGCACTATTACGCGGAAATATCGGCGAAGAAATTATCGACCGAAGACAAGCGTTACATGCAGGAAAGTCTGCAGACGGCACAATGGCTGGTGAAGGCCTTGGATCAACGCGCCAACACAATCTTGAGGGTGGCCACTGAAATTGTGCGCCAGCAAGACAGCTTTTTTGAAAAAGGCGTCGCGCACCTGAAACCGCTGGTATTGAACGACATCGCACAAGCTGTCGAAATGCACGAGAGCACGGTGAGCCGGGTTACCGCGAACAAGTACGTTATGACGCCGCGCGGCCTGTTTGAGCTCAAATATTTTTTCACCACGGCGATCGGCGCGACCGAATCCGGCCAATCCTCCCATTCCTCGGAATCGGTACGTCACCAGATTAAAGAATTAATCGGGGCCGAGACGGTTAAAAATGTCCTCTCCGACGAACGAATCGTTGAAATTCTGCGGCTCGATGGTGTCGATATTGCGCGGCGGACGGTGGCAAAGTACCGCGATGCCTTGCATATCCCCTCTTCGGTGCAACGGCGGCGCATGAAACGCGCCCATGCTACAATATAGCATATATTTCAATGTGTTAGATATTATGCCCGGTCCAGTGGGATGCTAAATTGTGTCCGGCCGCGCTATTGACAGCCTTGCAGGCCGTTACTATGTTCCGGCCGCCGATGAACCGGCGCAATTCGTTAATATAATGCTCTGAACATGGGGACCGGCCGACCCAAACGGAGAGGCCAACTTCCACTGTAAACACCATGAAGAGCGGCGCCAAATTCTCAGTAACGCGGTTACCGTCCAGACAATGTCTCGACGCGAACCCCAATGTCAGGTTTCGATGCAAATAAAAATATCCGGCCAACAACTCGATGTTGGCGATTCGTTGAGCGCCCACATTAGCGAAGCGCTCGATGCCGTCGTCGAAAAGTATTTCGGC
>JBLHHE010000064.1:0-8093 GCA_047616465.1 Alphaproteobacteria bacterium | reverse complement strand
AGGTCAAGGCTCGGCGCCGCTATTCCTGGTTTGTTAGCAAGGTAATCAACACAATCAGGGCAGGTGTCGCGCGATGCCGGATGTATTTGAACTTTGCGATGAGCTGGGTCCAGCCAAGGTCATTTACGTCCACGAGCCTGACATCGGCCTGAAGGGTATCCTGGTTGTCGACAATGTTGCGGCGGGGCCGTCGATCGGCGGGTTGCGGATGGCGCCCGATGTCTCCGTTGCCGAGTGCTATCGGCTGGCGCGGGCCATGACGCTGAAGAATGCCGCGGCCGGCTTGCCCCATGGTGGTGGCAAGTCAGTGCTATTTGGTGAACCCCACCTCGGTAATGCCGATAAGGAGCAGCTAATCCGCGGCTTCGCTTATGCCCTGCGAAATGAGACGGACTACATTTTTGGCCCCGATATGGGGACCGACGAAATGTGCATGGCCTGGGTGAGGGACGAAATCGGCCGTTCGGTTGGTCTGCCACGCGAAATCGGCGGCATTCCGCTTGACGAGATCGGCGCCACCGGATGGGGCGTGTTCAACGCCATCGAAGCGGCGCTTCCAGAGGTGGGTTTCGAACTTGCCGGCGCGACGGTCGCGATCCAAGGTTACGGGGCGGTCGGTCGCCATACGGCACGGTTCCTCGCTAAACGGGAAGCCATCATCGTCGCCGCCAGCGACTCCCAGGGAACAATCATCAACGCGGCAGGGCTCGACCTCGCTGAGCTGGACGCGGCGAAGCAAAACGGCGGTAGTGTCACGGATGCCAACTGCGGCGAAGTGCGGGACCGCGATGGGATCATCGATATCGCCTGCGATATCTGGGTGCCGGCGGCGCGTCCTGATGTCGTAACCGAAGCCAATGTCGAGCGGCTGCAAACCCGGCTGGTCGCCCAAGGCGCAAATATTCCTTTCACCGAAGCGGCGGAACGCCGGCTGCATGAGCGCGGCATTTTGTGTCTGCCCGATTTTATCGCCAACGCCGGCGGTGTGATCTGCGCGGCGATGGAATATGCCGGCGCCAGCCAGGCCGCGGCCTTCGACGCGATTGCCGAAAAGGTTCGCTACAACACCCGCTCGGTGATCGACCTTGCGAAAGTGAATGGATTCACGCCGCGCGAGGTGGCCGTTTCGATGTCCGCCGATCGCGTTCGCCGTGCCATGGCGACGCGGCGCTGGTCGATTTACTAGGCTCGGGAAGGGAGGCGACGCAATGTATCGGATCCGATTTCACGGCCGCGGCGGCCAGGGTATCGTAACCGCCAGCCGCGTACTGGGAACCGCCTTCTTCATGGAAGGGTTCGAAGTGCAGGACGCGCCGCGCTACGGCGCCGAGCGGCGGGGCGCACCGATCTTCGCCTATGTCCGGGCGGACCATGCGCTGATCGCCGAACGCGGACCGATCCTGAATCCAGACTTGGTGGTCGTCGCCGACGATACGCTTGTTGGCGTTCCGGCGGCCGGTGTCCTGCAGGGGCTTGGGCCGGATACGGTGCTGCTGATCGATACCGCCGAGACCGCCGAGGTGTGGCGCGACCGACTCAATATCGAAAGCCAAATCGTCGTTCTGCCCAAGCCGACCGGCGACAAGGCCTACGAATCCCACTTCTTCGGCACCGCGTGTACTGGCGCAGCGGCCCGCCTGATCGACACGATTGGGCTGGAGACTCTCGACCGGGCGATTGAGGCGGAATTCGACCTCAAGGGGCCCGCAATTGTCGCGCGCAATAAGGAAATCGCTCGCGCCGCCTACGATACCCTCGCCGGTACCGATGTCCGCATTACCGAACGGGCGGCGCAAGACGAGCTTCCAGAAACGCCAGACTGGATCGATCTGCCGCGCGAGGGCGCTGATACTTCCGCGCCGACGATCCATGCCGGGCTGACCAGTGTCGAGGTGCGAACCGGACTATGGCGAACGATCAGGCCTATCGTCGATTATGACCTTTGCCGGCACTGCTGGTGGGTCTGCAGCACCTTCTGTCCCGATGACGCGATCTCGGTTTCCGACGAGGGCGAGCCGGTCATCGACTACGATCATTGCAAGGGATGCATGATCTGCGTCGCCCAATGTCCACCGCACGCCATCGTTACGGTTGCGGAAGTTGAGGCGGCTGCGTTGGACGAGGCGCACACCGTCGTTACGGCATCAACTATCAGAGAATTGCGATGAACAGATCCATGATTACCGGAAATGTGGCCGCAGCTTGGGGTGCGCGTCTCGCCCGGGCCGATTATGTGCCGGCCTTCCCGATCACCCCGCAAACCGAAATCATCGAAACACTGGCCCGGTGGATCGATACCGGCGACATGCCGGCCCGCATGACGACCTTAGAGTCCGAGCATTCCATGATCACCGCCGCCGGCGCCGCCGCAACGACGGGGGTGCGCGTTTTCACAGCCACCTCCAGCCAGGGCCTGCTCTATGGCATGGAAATGCTCTACACCGTCGCCGGTTGGCGCGCGCCCTTCGTGCTGGTCAATGTTTCGCGTGCCCTGGCGTCGCCGATCACGCTGGAACCCGATCACAATGACATCATGGCGGCGCGCGATTGCGGCGCCCTGCAAATTCACTGCGCGACCTGTCAGGAAGTCCTGGACAGTGTTTTGATCGCCTACCGGCTGGGCGAATCTACCGATGTCCGCCTGCCGGTTATCGTCAATCTCGACGGCTTTTATCTCTCTTATACGCGCGAGCCTGTTGATATTCCCGAGGCGGCCGCCGCAGCGGAATTTGTCGGCGCTTTCGATCCTGGCACGCTGCGTTTCCGCGCCAGCCAGCCGACCAGCCAGGCCGTCGCGGTATTGAGCGGCAGCCTGTATTCCTATTTCCGCTACGAGACCCAACTCGCCGCGCTAGCGGGGGCGGAGGTCTACAACAAAGTAGCAAGCGAGTTCGCCGAACGGTTCGGCCGCGCCCATCCCGATGTGGTCGCCTATCGAATGGACGACGCTGAATATGCCTTCGTAATGATGGGTTCGTTCGCCACCAAGGCGCAGGCCGCGGTGGATCGGCTGCGCACCGCCGGCCACAAAGTGGGACTGCTACGGCCCCGGCTGTTCCGGCCCTTCCCGGCCGATACATTTCGCCGATTGCTCGCCAATGTGCGGGGCGCCGCGGTCATCGACCAGAACTTGTCGATCGGATCGGGCGGCGTTATCCATGCCGAGCTCGCCGCCGCCCTCTACGGTCAAGCCGGTGCGCCGATGCTGGTCAGTTTCATCGGTGGTCTGGGCGGTCGCGACATTGGCGACGACGAATTCGCTGAAATGCTGCGCACGGTGGCCAGCGCCTGCGATGCCGGCATCCCACCACCACCGCGGCTGATGTTCACCGACACCGAATTGCGCGAGGTGCGCAAGATGCAGGCGGTCGCCCATGTCGAGCGCGAGGAACTGGAGGCCACGCCATGACCGATCTTCACACAGATGTTCATCCCGATCGTCATATCGAACGTATGAAGGATTTGCCGTCGACCCATCTGCTCGGGGCGGGCACCGCCATGTGCGCCGGGTGCGGCGGTCTGCAGGCGGTCAAGCAAGGCTACGACATACTGGGCGAGAACACGGTGTTCGTGAACGCCGCCGGCTGCATGACTTTAGCGAGCGTCTATCCCTTTACGCCGTTCCGGGGGTCTTGGTTGTACACCGCCATGGCGTCGGCGCCGGCGGGCGCCCAGGGCGTCCGCGACGCCCTCGATATCCTGCGCGACAGCGGCCGGCTAGTCCCTGAAGACGACATGCAGGTGGTGGTCTTGACCGGTGACGGTTCGGCCGGCGGCATGGGTCTGTCCGCCACCTCGGGGGCCATCGATCGGGGTCTCGATTTCATCTACCTGTGCTACGACAATGAAGGCTACGGCAATACCGGCCATCAGGCCTCCTCGGCGACGCCCCATGGCGCCCATACGGCGACCACGGCGGTGGGCGACGGTCTGCACGGCTATAAGAAGGATCTGTTCGCGATCTGGGCGGCCAATAAACCAACCTATGTCGCCACCGTCATCGGCGCCGAGCCCCTCGACCTGGCGAAAAAGTTCGAGAAGGCGCGCGATCTAAAGGGTCCCCGCCTGATTAACGCGCTGGCGCCATGTCCGCCGGGCTGGGGGTTCGATCCCGAGCATACGGTTGAGATCGGCCGGCTCGCGGTGCGCACCGGCGTGTGGCCGCTCAAGGAATATTTCGACGGCAAGGTCATCCACACACGGCGGCCCCATCCGCGCCTACCGGTCGAGGATTTCTTGAAGCTGCAAGGCCGCTTCGCCCATTTGTTCGAGCCGGAACGCAACGAGAAGGTGCTCGCGGAAATACAGGCGCGGGTCGATGCCTATTGGGATCGCGCCGAAGCCGCGGGCGAGTTTGAAACAAAATGACCGGCGCGGCGCCCAGCTATTTCCACCGGGGCGGCGACACCTCGTTACTCGGCCTTACCCTTCCCGAGCAGTTTGCCGAAGTATGCCGGCAGCACGGGGATAGCGAGGCGGTCGTCTGCTCATTTCAGAACCGCCGCCTGACTTACGCCGAATTTGCGCGGGAGGTCGATCAGGTCGCCCGCGGCCTCATCGCGCTGGAGTTTGGCAAGGGCGATCGGATCGGCGTCTGGTCCACCAACAATGTCGAGTGGCTGCTTCTGCAAATGGCGACGGCGCGGATCGGCGCCGTCCTGGTCAACGTGAACCCCGCTTACCGTCCGCGCGAACTCGCCTACGCGCTCGAGCGGTCGCAGGTGCAGGGGCTGTTCACAATTCCCTCCTTTCGCACCAGCAACTATGTCGAGATGCTGATGGAGCTTGTTCCGGAATTGAGGAATGCCGACCCTTCGAAAGATCTGTCGAGCCAGGCCTTGCCCCATCTGCGGCGCGTCGTGGTCTACGATCCGGTGGCGGCGGCACAGACCGAGCGGCCCTGGTCGGGCTTTGGCATTTGGCAGGATATGCTGGCGGCGGGTGAACATGTGGCGGAAGAAGAGCTCGCCGCGCGTACCGCCAGCCTCGACCGCGACGACCCGATAAATATCCAGTACACGTCGGGGACGACGGGATTTCCCAAGGCGGTGGTGCTGACACACCATAATTTGCTCAACAACGCCTATTTCACGGCGCAGGCCATGCACTTTGGCGCCGGCGACAGGTTGGCCGTGCCGGTACCGTTCTATCACTGTTTCGGTATGGTCCTGGCCAATCTGGTTTCGTTCTCGGTCGGCGCCTGCATTGTTATTCCGGCGCCCCATTTCGACCCGCTGGCGACGCTCGAGGCGATCGCGGCGGAACGCTGCACGGCCGTCCACGGTGTGCCCACCATGTTCATCGCCCAACTCGAGCATGCCGAATTCGACCGCTTCGATCTGTCGAGCCTACGGACCGGTATCATGGCCGGCGCCCCGTGCCCGGAAGCGCTGATGAACCGGGTGATCACGGATATGCATTGTTCGGAAATCCTGATCGGCTATGGCCAGACCGAGGCGTCGCCGTTGACGCACCTGACTAGCGCCGAAGATTCCCTTGAGCGCCGAACCCAGACCGTCGGCCGTAACCTGCAGCATCAGGAAGTCAAAGTGATCGACCCCGAGAGCGGCCAGACAGTTCCGCTCGGCGCGGTCGGTGAAATTTGTTTCCGGGGGTATCACGTCATGCGCGGCTACTACGGCGATCCGGAAAAGACCCTCGAGACGGTCGACGAGGCCGGCTGGCTACATTCCGGCGATCTTGGCACGATGGATGCCGATGGCTATGTGCAAATCACCGGCCGGCTGAAGGATATGATCATCCGTGGCGGCGAGAACATCTATCCGGCGGAAATCGAGGCCTATCTGTTCACCCATCCGAAAATCGCCCAGGTGTCCGTGTTCGGCGTCCCCGATGAATATTTCGGCGAGGAGATCATGGCCTGGATCGAGCTCCATACCGGCGAACAGGCCAGTGAGGAGGATATCCGCGCGTTCTGCAAGGAAGGCCTCGCCCACTTCAAGACGCCGCGCTACATCTGGTTCGTCGACGAATTTCCGATGACCATCACCGGCAAGCTGCAGAAATTCCGTATGCGCGAGATCGCCGAAGAACGTATGAGCAAAGAAGCGGTCAGTGCAGTGCCCGTGGATACCTGATAGCAGTAAGATCGTAGCTATCGTGGTGTCACGTTAATCATTCGTCGGATTGCCCAGCGCCGCGACGCGATCGTGCAAGGCGTTGGCGATGCGAACCTCGTCGGTCGCGCCAGCACCTTCATTCACCAAAATCGCCACGTCGAGCGGTGGCGCGAATGTGACCGCGAGCGGGCGCAATTGCGGCCACCGGCGGGTGCGCGGCAGGGCGGTGAAGGTGCCGTCGATGCGCGCCGCGACAACCGGTACCGGGTGCAGCGTCAACAATGTGCCGATGCCGGTGCGAAATGCTTGTAACTCGCCCGTTGGGGTTCGCCACGCCTCGGGGAACCAGACCAGCGCATCGCCCCGCGCTAGGATGGCCCCGCCGATATCGAGCGTGGTCTTCGGGGTTCTTTCGTCGATCGGGAAAACGCGCACCGCCCGGCAGAACAGCCGGCTGAACCGGCTTTGGAAAAGTATCGACGCCGCGCCGCCCCAGAATATATGGCGCGCCCGCTTCGCTGGCAGAGCGGCGGCAATAACCAAAGCGTCGAGATTGCTGGCATGATTGGCGACAATCACCGCCGGCCCCGTCGTTGGAATGTGCTCGGCGCCACGAACCGATAACCCAAATAACGCCCGCATGAGGCACCACGTAAGACCGTAAATAATCGCGCCGATCAGCGTCATGACCGGCCCGATCGGCGCTATATAGCTAAAGGGATCTCTGGTTATCGGTACCCGTCTGGGCACAGGCGCTTGCTCGGTTCGCTGCGCAACACGCTGTAACAGATCGCGCACCGTGGCAATGTCGGCGACATCGCTCTCATCCAACTCGACGCCGAAACGCTCCGCGAGGTTGAGCGACAATCGCAGCCATTCGAGCGAATCGATACCCAAGTCGAGCTGCAGGTTGGTCGCAGGCGACATCGGACGATCAGGGTAGCGGGCGTTCAGCCAGTCCCAAACGTTGCCGGCGATCGGCGATGCGATGAGGGTTTTGTCCGCGACAGACAAAGGTCCCGTTTCCGCAGCAACGGTTCCGCTTATCGCTAGCTCATAGAGATCGGGCAGTAGAAAACGGCGATACTTGCCAAGACGCGTGTGTGGCAGGGGCTGATTGGTCAGGGCGTAGCCAGCCAACCGCTCGTAGGACGGCAGTTGCTGTCCGGCTTCGGCGAGTACGACGCGAACGGCGTCGTTGACCGCCAGGATTCCGCTTGCCCGTATTGCGCCGAGATTCGGGCGAACCAGGGCGACCAACCGTCCGGCTTGTTCGAGCACCGCGATCTCCTCCACAACCTCGCTCGCGCCATAGATTTGTTCCAATTCTTCGGGGAAGACATTCTTACCGCCGCCGAGAACGATCATCTCCTTGGAACGTCCCGTAACGTAGAGATAACCATCGTCATCTAACCGACCGAGATCGCGGGTGCGAAACCAGCCGTCGGCGGTAAATGCCGCCGCAGTGGCCGTAGGATTGTTGTGGTAGGCGGTAAAAACGCTGTCGCCGCGCAACTCAATTTCGCCGACGCCCACCGGGTCAGGCGCGGCGATCCGAATCTCGTGGCCCGGCAGTGGTCGGCCCTCGCTGCCGATGTGTTGGCTGCCGGGCAGATTAGCGGTGAACAGCGCGCTGGTTTCGGCTAATCCATATCCGGCATAGATCCGCCAACCCAGCAGTTCGAGGCGCTGTGTTGTTGCTGCATCAAGATGGGCGCCGCCGCAGGCCATCAGCCGCAATGCCGGTGCGAACTGGCGATGGAGCGGCTTGAACACCCAGCGACCTACGCGCCATCCAGTGGCCCGGTGCATAGCGGCCGTGACAGCAAGGGCGCATCGAAACACTAATTCCGCAAGCCGGCCGGCGCTGCTCACCCGATCTTGCAGATTTGTCAGCAGCGCGGTGTAGAGCCGGGGTACGCCAACCATGGCCGTGACCTGGCCCGCGCGCAGCGCGTGAACGATGCGGGGGCCGGTGATCGCTTCCGGTAATACGAGCACGGCGCCCGTGGC
>JBLHHE010000063.1:0-8095 GCA_047616465.1 Alphaproteobacteria bacterium | reverse complement strand
CGCCGACCAGCCAATATCCGCCATCGGCGGCCGGTCCGAACACCAAATCATGGGTGCCCAGGGCGCGAAATGCCGCCGCGATATCGCCGAGCTCGATGTCGGGAATGTCGCTGCCGACGATGACCACCGGCCCTGGGGGGAATGTGTGGAGGGGTCGCGCCATGCGCGCGCCGAGATCGCCCCGGCCCTGTCCGATGATCGAAACGCCTGGCGGTACCGGCCATACGCCCGCCGCCCCGGAGGCGCTATCGGGTGTCACCGCGAGCCAGGTTTTCCAGCGGGGGTCGCGGCCCAGACGCCAGGCGACATCGTGCAGGGTGCGCCGATAAAATCCATGGGCGCCGACAGCGCCGATATCAGCGGCCAGTCGGCGTTTGACTGCGCCCAGTTGCGGGCGTCGGGCGAACAAAACCAAATGTTGGGGCAGCATCGGCTTACCCGTAAAGGCGGCGAACGAGGCGTGGCGGGAGGCCCAGATAATACAGCGCCAGACATATCACATTGCGCGTGGACCGGGCCATATAGCCGCTCCGGCGATAGCGGTCGGCCGAGGTTCGCGCGACTGCGGGCAGCGCTACCAGCCGCCGCCGGCCGAGACGGCGCACCAGATCGACATCCTCCATCAGCACCATTGGCCGGTATCCGCCCAGAGAATCATAGAGGGCGCGCGCGATGAGCAGGCCCTGGTCGCCATAGGGCAGCCCAAAATTGCGGGCCCGCCAGGCAACGATGCGTTCGAGCCGCCGCGCCGCCGGGGCGCTATCGTCGAAGATCAGACGAAAGTAACCGGCGCGCCCCGCATTCTCCGGTGATCGCACAAAGTCAGCGACGGCGGGGATCCAGTCGCCCTCCAGCCGCGTATCGGCGTGGACAAAAAGCAGCCAGTCGCCGGTTACCGCCGCTGCCCCCGCCGCGAGCTGCCCGCCACGCCCCGGCGGCGCGGTAATCGTTCGCGCGCCCCGTGCTTGGGCGAGGGCAAGCGTGTCGTCGGCCGACCCGCCATCGACCACCAGCACATCGACATCGAACGCCGCGCGCGCGGCGCTTAGGGACTCAAGCGTCGGGCCGATCCCCGGTGAGGCATTGAGGGCCGGGATTACAACCCCAAGTGCCGAGTTTGACTCAGTACCCACGGCAAGAACGGTCCTCAATTAGAGCGGGGTTGAAAGGCCGCTATCGTGGGAATAGCGCTAATTCCGCGGCTTGGCGCCGATCAGCACGAACAGCATCAGGGCCGGCTTTCCCGAGCGGTTTGACCAGGCATGGTTGGTGCCGCGTTGGATCAGCACGTCGTTGGCGCGCAGCAGGGTCTCGCCCTCTTCCATGACGGCCCACATTTCGCCTTCCAGCACGATGGCGTAGTCGGTGGTCAGGGTCTCGTGCATGAAGGCCGTGTCGGCATCGGAGTCATGGGCGTCGCCGCTGCCCATTTTGGCGAAGGCGTCACCGAGGTCTGAACCCTGCCACACCTCGTCGGGCGGAATTTCGGCATAACGGAAGATGGTGCCAGCCGGATCGTGTGGCTCGATCCGCATTTCACGGATGGCGGGGTCGCCGTCTGCCGTATTGTCGGCGGGTGCGCCGGTTTCCCAGATTTCGTGCGAGAAAAATTCCGGCAAAATCTCCAACACTTGCGGCGGCGGTCCATCGCTCAGGATAATCGACTTTCCTTCCCCGTTATGGCCTGTGACGACGCGACGAAACGTTCTGGGCATGGTTCTCTCCCCTTATATTTTGGCGGCGGTTTGATCGCACTTGGTCTAGTTTCGGGGCTTGGCGCCGATCAGGACGAACAGCATGAGCGTCGGTTTACCCGAGCGGTTCGACCAGGCGTGGTTGGTGCCGCGCTGGATCAGCACGTCACCGGCGTTGAGCTTGGTTTCGCCCTCTTCCATGACCGCCCATATCTCGCCTTCCAGTACGATGGCGTAGTCGGTGGTCTGGGTTTCGTGCATGCCCGGCGTGCCGGCATCGGCGTCATGGGCGTCACCACTGCCCATCTGGGCGAACGCTTCGCCGACATCGGCGCCCTGCCACACTTCATCGGGGGGAAGCTCGACATAGCGGAAAATATTGCCGGCGGGATCGTGCGGTTCAATCGCGTTTTCGCGAATGGCGGGGTCGCCCTCCGCCGTGTTGTCGGCCGGTGCGCCGGTCTCCCAGATTTCGTGCAGCACAAGTTGCGGCAGCGGCTCGTTGGTTTGCGGCGGCGGTCCATCGCTTAAGATAATCGACCTGCCTTCGGCGTTGTGGCCGGTGACGACGCGTCGGAGCGTTCTTGCCATGGTTCTCTCTCCCCTTATGTGGTGGCGCTTTGCTACGTCCTTACCGGGTAGCTTAACCGGCCTTTCCCGCCGCGCCTAGACAAGAGCTGTATCCGGCCAGATACTGCTCTTGACTGGGTAATCCACCACCTGAAAAACGAGACAAACCATGGCCGATCCAAGCAACCCGTCCGGCGCCTTGCCCGGCGATCCCCGTTACGGTTTGAGCGCGGCGGAACTCAAACAGTACTACATGACCAAGTCGCCCTGCTGGTACATCCACACGCGGGTGCGCGCCGATGGTGGCGCCGAAGCACGGGTATCGGCCAACGAGCCACACCTGGCTTATTTGCGTGCCCACCGCGATCAGATCCGTTTCGCCGGCCCGTTGTTGAGAGACGATGGCGCTGACGCGACCGGCAGCCTGACGCTTCTTGACGTGCCCGACCGGGAAAGCGCCGCCGCCTGGATCGCCAACGAGCCCTACAATTTGGCTGGCGCCTTGGACGAGATCCATATCGTCCGCTGGTCGTCGAGCATGGAACTCCGCCAGCTCGACTATCCGCGCACCCCAGGCTGGCAGCAGTTTGTCATTACCGCCATCGACGGACCCGAAGCCGATACGCGCCGTGCCGCCGTTGCCGAGGCTCATCACAAGTTTCAGGCCTCGGTGATGGACCGCTATGTCGCCCGCGGCCCGATGCAGGACGATGACGGCGCCGGGCTGATCGGCAGCATGATGATCATGGAGTACCCGGACAGGGCGGCCTGTGAAGACTTCTGGGCCCGCGAACCCCTGAACTATGGCGGCGTTTTCAAGGACGTAACCATAGAACGCTGGCGTTACGGCAAGGGGATCGGCTGAACCGCCGCCCTTGTCCCTACACGAGAAGTTGAGAACAAGTTGGCCGCAATAACCTTCCTCAACCGTTAGAACCTCTCCAGGTCTTGGGGGCGTTTAGCGGGGAAGATATGTGGAAGTTGGGAACAACGTCGAGCCACGGCGCGCCGGTTGCGTTTGCCGGTTTATGGCGCCGGTTCCGGCACCCGGTCGATCCCGAGACGCGGGTAAATCTGGACGCTATTTGGGACGATATTGCGCCCGAGTTCCAGACCGAAAACCAGATGTTTGGCCGTCATGAAGAGGGCTGTGGCGCCACCATCGGTGTAATGCCGCGCTGTGATTTTGCGTGTCGCGGCTGTTATCTGGCCGCCGACGCAAACCGAATACCGGCGATGGATATGGCGGCGGTGATGGCACAAATGCGGCTCTTGCGCCAGCGCCTCGGGCCGTCGGGCAATCTGCAACTCACCGATGGAGAGGTGACCTTGCGCCCCCTCGAAGAGGTTATCGAACTGCTGCGCTATGGGCGCGCCATCGGGCTGATCCCGATGTTGATGACCCATGGCGACAGCTTCCGCCGCACGCCCGGCCTGCTCGAACGGCTGATGGTGGAGGGCGGGCTCGAAGAGGTCAGCGTACATATCGATACCACCCAGCGGGGACGGCAAGGCGCTGCGTATAAATACGCTATCCATGAGGCCGAGCTCATGCCCCTGCGCGCCGAATTTGCCGAGATGGTTCGCCGGGCGCGGCAAACCACGGGGCGGGCCCTGCGGGTGGCGACGACGGTTACCGTTACACCTCAAAATGTCGGTGAAGTCGCCGACATTGTCGCCTGGATACAGGCCAATGCCGATGTTTTCCGCATGGTCGGTTTTATGCCGGTGGCCGATGTCGGTCGCACCGAGGCCGGAATCGGGCGCGTCGACGTCGATGCTCTGTGGCGCGAAATTGCCAGGGGTTTGAACGTCGAGCCGGAAAATAGCGATCGTTTGGCAGACAATCAGTGGTGGATGGGCCATCCGGGTTGCTCGCGCTTTGTCATCGGCGCTTCGCTCCGTCGACCCGGTGAGCCGCCTCGATACTTGCCCCTTAGCGCCAACAGCAGCGGGCGCGACCGGCGGTTCCTCCAAGAGGTGTTCGACCGCTGGGCCGGCGTCACATTCCGGGCCGACCGGCCGGCCGAGGCGTTGGCGCGCATCGCCGGCATGATATTCCAAGCGCCGGGCTTGTTCGTCTGGACCCTGCCGCGCATGGCGTGGCACTGGCTGCGCCGTCTCGACCGGCGCAATCCGTTCGGGTTGGCGCTGCGCATACTGACCGGCACAGCTTGCCTCGACCGGCTGATGATCGCCTCGCACCATTTCATGAGCGCTGCGGAAATGGCGACCGACGAGGGCCGCGAGCGGCTCGATCATTGTTCGTTCATGGTACCGGTGGAGGGCGAGCTTAAATCCATGTGCGAGGTCAATGCGGCCGGACTGCGCGACCGGGTTTATGCCAGCATAGCGAGGTCTATTGACGATGAGTTGGATAGCGCCGCCTGACGAGTGGCGGATGTTGATCCGCCCGTTCGGTCCGCCGCGGCTGGTCATGGCGGAGACCTATGGTGACGACACCACGGGTGCACGCTTCGACCATGGTGTCCTCGACGCGCTGCTACGCCGCCATGTCCGCTCGAACGGCCGGGTCGATTATGAAGCGCTGGCGCAAGATGTAGCGGTCCTGGACGACTATATCGCGGCGCTCGAGGGTGTCGATTTCCACGCCCTGTCGCGCGATGAAAGACTCGCGCTTTTGATCAATGCCTATAATGCGTTCACCCTGCGCCTGATCGCCGAGCACCGGCCGCTCAAATCGATCCGCAATATTCCCAATCAAGAGCGCTGGTTGGGCCGGCGCTGGCGGATCGGCGATCATCTATTGAGCCTCCACGAAATCGAAAATGCCTGGCTGCGCGCCCGTTTTGTCGATCCGAGAATTCATTTCGCCATCAATTGCGCCAGTATTGGTTGCCCGCCGTTGCGCGCAGCCGCCTACACCGGTGCGGCGATCGACAGGGAGCTTACGGCGCACACCCAGGCGGTTCACGATGATCGGCGCTGGGCGCATTTTGATGGCGCCACGCTGTGGCTCTCGAAAGTCTATCTTTGGTATGCCGGCGATTTTATTCAGGCGGGCGGCGGTATTGCCGACTTCGCTGGGCGCTATATGCCCGACGTTGCGGAAAAGCTCACCGCCGGCAAACCGCCGCGATTGCGCTGGTTGCCCTATGATTGGACGATCAACGCGCTGTCCTGAGCCCCGATTTGCACTTCGCCGCTTGCCGGGAACCGTTGGACTCGCCCCCCCTAAGGGTCATAATGGCGGCAATTATAAGTCCGGCACCCATAATGCCGGTTACACGGGGGAAATAGTGTCCCAGGCCTACACCATCGTCATCGCCGACGATCACCCGCTTGTGCGCAGTGCAATCCGGCAGGCGATTTCCGATGACGTTGCCAATGCGTCCTTCTCGGAGGCGGCGTCCCTGAAAGAAGCCGAAGCGCTGCTCGTGGGCGGCGGGGCCGACCTGCTATTGCTCGATATTCACATGCCCGGCATGCACGGTCTCACCGGTCTGTGTTTTCTCCGCGCCGAGTTTCCCTCGGTTCCGATCGCCATGATATCGGCCAGCACGGACCCCCGCCTGATACGCCAAGCGATGGATTACGGGGCCGCCGGGTACATACCGAAATCGTCGCCGGTGGCTGAAATCCGCAGCGCCGTTCATTCGCTGCTAGCGGGCAATTATTGGCTGCCAAAAATGGATGACTTGCCGGAGACGGCGAAAGAAGACGCCGTCCTTGCCACGCGCCTTTCTAATCTAACCCCCCAACAGCTTCGCGTCCTGGCGATGGTAAGCGAAGGAAAATTGAACAAGCAGATCGCCTATGACCTCGCTATTTCCGAGGCGACCGTCAAATCTCATGTGTCGGCGATTTTGCAGAAGCTGGGCGTCAATAGCCGCACCCAGGCTGTCATTCTGGCGAACCGCTTGGCGGTCGACGATCCCGCCCGCGACGTGCCCGAAATCGGATCTTAAGGCTGGTGAGCACTCGGCAGGTCTACGACACGTCCCGTTCGGCCAGCGCGGCGCGTTGAATCAACAAGCGTGTCATTAATGCCCGCAACGCCGCTGGTTTGACCGGTTTCGCCAGGATCGCGTGGCCTCGCCGGGTCGCTTCTTCGCGCAGCGCCTCGGTTTGATCGGCGGAAATCACAATTGCTGGAATTAAGCTTCCAAGGTTACCGCAGATTTCCGCGATCAGTTGCAAGCCATCAGTGTCGGTGTCGAGATGGTTGTCGGCGAGAATAAGATCGGGTGCATCGCCTTGCAGCGCATCGCGCCATTGGGCGCCGTTCGCAGCGACACGCACATCGCATTGCCAGCCACCCAATAACGCTTTCATGCCATCGAGGATGTCGGGATCGTCGTCGATGCAAAGGACGATAGCACCGTCGAGTTCGCGAATAGGCGGGGCGGGTATCTCAGCTAAGATGGGATGGTCAGGTACGGCTTTGCCGAGGGGGACGGTTACGGCAAATACAGATCCTTTGCCTGTTTGCGAGCGCAGAGTGATTTTATGATTGAGCATGCGGGCTATCCGTTCGACGATGGCCAGCCCGAGGCCCAATCCCGGGGCCGAACCTCGTGGGCCGGCGAGCCGTTGAAATTCACGGAAAATGGCCTCGTGCATGTCACCGGGAATGCCGGGACCGGTATCCCAAACCTCGAGCCGTAAATCATCGCCCGCTATCCGGCAGCCAAGCAACACCCGCCCGCCCGCCGGCGTGTAGCGAATGGCATTCGATAAGAAGTTTTGCAGAATGCGCCGCAGCAGCCGAACGTCGCTGCGCACAAGTTGGTGCGATGGTACAAACTGCAACGTAACGCCACCTTCGTCGGCCAGTGCCGCGAACTGGGCCGTCAACTCGTCCAACAACTCATTGAGCGCAAAATCTCCGATCTGCGGTACGAATCCGCCAGCATCCAGCTTCGAGATATCGAGCAACTCTTCGAGAAGATCCTCGACCGACTTCAGCGATGTTTCGATCCGCTCGATGATTTTGGCGTTGCCGGCGGGTTGCGGCCGCTCGGCGAGTGACGACAAAAACAGGCGCGCCGCGTTCAGCGGCTGCAGCAAATCGTGACTGGCGGCCGCTAGAAAACGTGTCTTGCCAAGGTTTGCGTCCTCGGCGGCTAAAGTGGCATCGCGCAATTGCTCGTTGAGTTGGGTCAAGGCGCGGGTCCGCTCGGCGACACGCAACTCCAGGCCTTCCTTGGCCTCGGCTAGCTCCACGGCGGCGTGAACGCGCTCGGTGACATCGGTCAATGTCGCCACCACATTACCGCCCGGCGTCGCGCTGGTGCCCACTTGCAGAACCGTGCCGTCGGCCAGGCGGCGTTCGTAGGTGATCGGCGTGCGCGAGCGGTATTGCGCCATCAGTTCGGTCACGATGGTTTCAACGTCGCCGGGCCCATATTCACCACGCTCGGCGCTGTAGCGGATAATCTCATCCGCCGTGACTGCGGTGCGTGCAAACGCCTCGGGCAGGTTCAGATACTCGCTGAACTGGCGGTTCCACCAAACCAGGCGCAGTTCTTCATCAAAAACGGCGATGCCCTGGCGGACATTATCCATTGTCGATTGCAACAGTTCGCGATTATAGCGGATGGCGGCAGACGCGTCGTCGAGCAGCGCCATGGCGCTTTGCATATCCATATCGCCGCGCTCGAGCGACAGGGCGATGACCAACCGCGCCGAAGACGCGCCGATGGCGCTGGCAAGCAGGCGTTCGGTGTAGCGCAACAGCTCCACATCAACCGCCGAGGTTGGCGTCATCTCGTCGGTATGGGTCGTCGCATAATCGTTGAAGGCCCGCGCCACGGTGTCCGTACCCAGATAGCCCGCGACCATATCTTGTAAATCGCCCACGGTTAATG
>JBLHHE010000062.1:0-8114 GCA_047616465.1 Alphaproteobacteria bacterium | reverse complement strand
TGGTCGAGCGGATGTTCGAACCGGGCGGGCCGGCCCGGGTGCAGCTCAAAGACGTCGATCAGGCGCTCGAACTGGCCGCGCAAGTTGGCCTCAACACACCGACGCTGACCAACGCCCAAAAGCTCTGGCAAAAAATGATCGATCACGGCTGGGGCGACCTCGACCAGGCCGGCATCATTCGGGTAATCGAAGAGCTGTAAAGCCACGCGGTCGAAGGCTAACGCTACATTCTTCGAGACGGCGCTGCGCGCCTCCGAACCATGAGGTTTAGTATGAGGGACAATCTACAGACCTCATCCTGAGGAGCGCTCGCAGATCGCGTCTCGAACGGCAGGTTCACGACGCGGCTTTGCTAACCAGAGCGGCGCGAAGACCCCAGGCGCGGCGGCAAACCGATCAGCACCTGCAGCGCGGCCTTGAACATTTCCGCGTTGTCGCCCAGGGCGGCAAAGAATTTCGCATCGACGGCGCCGACCTCCGGTTCCAGATCGGAAATGGTCTGGCGTCCACGATCGGTTAAATAGAGCGCGCGCGAACGCGCGTCGGTGCCCGGGGCGCGGCGTAAATGACCATCCGCCTCCAACTGCCGCAGCACCTGTGACGCCATCGTCGTATCAACGCCGCAATATTTAGCCAGGGCCTGCTGGGTCGTCGGCAGAGGTTGCGTAATCGTACGCGCTTCCAGATGGCGGAGACCCAACATCAAGACGAACTGGGCCTGAGTCAGCCCCCGCGCCTTTACCACGCCCCGGATGTCCCGTTGCCAGGCGTTTGCCGTCCGCCATAGCAGAATGCCCGGGCTATCGTCGGGCCCGCGCCGGCGCGTAATCGCGTCATCGATCCGTTCAATGTCAGACATAGCGCTGCAGACCCTCCTTCTTTAGATTAATACTATGCATACATATTATTTGTATACATAGTATTAATCTAAAGAACATCGCGGAGCCCGTTCGGCCAATCGATATTTCCCTGAAAAAAGACAAAAAAAGGCCGCGCCGGTAAAACCCGGCGCGGCCCTTGAACGTACTCAGAAGGTAGGGGTGGGTTACATACCCATACCACCCATACCGCCCATGCCACCCATGTCAGGCATGCCACCGCCAGCAGCGCCCGCGGGCTCCGGCTTGTCGGCAATCATGGCTTCCGTGGTGATCAACAGACCGCCGATCGATGCCGCGTCCTGCAGAGCGGCACGAACAACCTTAGTCGGGTCGATGATGCCGGCCTTGACCATGTCGGTGTAAACACCGGCTTGGGCGTCGTAGCCAAAGGTCGGGCTTTTCTGCTCGAGCAGTTTACCCGCGATCACGGCGCCGTCGGCGCCGGAGTTCTCGACGATCTGACGCACCGGCGTCTGGATCGCCTTACGGATGATGTTAATGCCGACCTTCTGGTCTTCATTTTCACCTTCCAGCTTGGCGAGAGCCCGCGTGGCGTACAACAAAGCCACTCCACCGCCCGGTACGATGCCTTCTTCGACAGCGGCGCGGGTTGCGTGCATGGCGTCTTCGACGCGGTCCTTCTTCTCTTTCACTTCGATCTCGGTGGCGCCACCGACACGGATAATCGCAATACCGCCGGCCAATTTGGCGAGACGTTCCTGCAGCTTCTCCTTGTCATAGTCCGACGTGGTTTCCTCGACCTGCGCCCGAATCTGGTTGCAGCGACCAAGAATGTCGGCCTTTTTGCCGGCTCCATCGACGATGGTGGTCTCTTCCTTGGTGATGGTGACCCGCTTCGCTGTGCCGAGCATGTCGAGGGTGACATTCTCGAGCTTGATGCCGAGGTCCTCGGAAATCACCTGACCGTTGCAGAGGATCGCGAGATCTTCGAGCATCGCCTTGCGGCGATCGCCGAAGCCCGGCGCCTTAACGGCAGAAATCTTCAGGCCGCCGCGCAACTTGTTGACCACCAGGGTCGCCAGCGCTTCGCCTTCGATGTCTTCCGCAATGATCAGCAACGGACGGCTCGACTGCACGACCGCTTCGAGTACCGGCAACATTGCCTGCAAGCTCGACAGCTTCTTCTCGTGGAGAAGAATGTACGGGTTCTCCATCTCGCATATCATCTTGTCGGCGTTGGTGATGAAGTACGGGCTGAGATAGCCGCGGTCGAACTGCATACCCTCGACCACGTCCAGCTCGGTCGCCAGGCTCTTGGCTTCCTCAACCGTGATGACGCCCTCGTTGCCGACTTTCTGCATGGCGTCGGCAATGATTTTGCCCACTTCGAGATCGCCGTTGGCGGAAATAGTGCCGACCTGCGAGATCTCCTCGTTGGTCTTGATCTTCTTGGCACTCTTCTCGATTTGGGAAACCACCGCGGTGACCGCCAGGTCGATACCGCGCTTGAGATCCATCGGGTTCATGCCGGCAGCCACCGCGCGCGAACCTTCGCGTACGATCGCCTGAGCCAGCACGGTCGCTGTGGTCGTGCCGTCACCAGCCATGTCGTTGGTCTTGGAAGCAACTTCCTTGACCATCTGAGCGCCCATGTTCTCGAACTTGTCTTCGAGTTCGATTTCCTTGGCGACGGTAACGCCGTCCTTGGTGATGCGCGGTGCGCCAAACGCCTTGTCGAGGATGACATTGCGGCCCTTCGGACCCAGCGTCACCTTAACGGCGTCGGCAAGTGTATCGACACCCTTCAGCAGCTTATCGCGTGCCGAGGTGCCGAACTTGACTTCTTTTGCAGCCATAATTCGAAATTCCCTAAGTTAGTTGTGGGTTAAGCGGCTTTTTTCTTGGCGCTTTTCTTGGCCGTGATGACACCCATGATGTCGGATTCCTTCATAATCAGGAGCTCCTCACCATCGATTGTCACTTCGGTACCAGACCATTTGCCAAACAGCACGCTGTCACCGGCTTTGACATCCATCGGCGTGATGCTGCCGTCTTCCGCGCGGGCGCCAGACCCGACGGAGATAATTTCACCTTCCGAAGGCTTTTCCTGAGCCGTGTCAGGAATAATGATTCCACCAGCGGTTTTTTCATCTGATCCGACGCGGCGGACCACAACCCGATCGTGTAACGGGCGAAAACTCATGCCTTGATCCTCCATAAAATTGAACGATTCCGCGACAATCGCGGAGATTGTTAGCACTCCCTCTACAGGAGTGCCAGACACTTAGGGATCGCTTAGGCCGCTGTCAACCGTTGGTGAGCAACAGTCTTGCACCTTATGTCCGGACATCTGGCAGCACTCTCTCCTGAAGACTGCTAATCAATTGTTATTAAACATCTTTTTATTTGAATGTGGGAACCTTAGGGCTCACTATTCCAGGTACGGAGCGATTCGGTTTAGCTTTGCGAGGTACTTTTGATATGAGCGACGATACGAGAAAACAATTGGCAGGCTATCGGCTGACTACAGCGGAAATCCTGTATCACATGCCCGACCACCCCAGCATTCTGCAGAGTTTTGTTTGGCAGCGGCTGGACCGGGCGCCGGATTACCCGCTATTGCAAAAATTTCTCGATTTTTGGGCCCATAACCTCGACGGCAAGCTGCATTCGGTCAATGTCGCCCATGCCGGCCCCATAGCACCCAACCGCTACCGACACGTTGAGAGCTCCAGCCTGGTGCACTGACGGCCGTTTCTAACGGCCTGCCAGTGCCGGCTACAGAAAAATTGCGCCTTGGAAAAAGGTCGCAATTTTGGCGCGCCACCGGGATAGCAGACAACAATTTCATTGGTTATAGTCCGCCCGAAATCGGGAGGATTTATGACTATCAAAGTTGCCATTATCGGTTCGGGACCGAGCGGGTTTTACACGGCGGATTCGCTGCTCAAGAGCGGACGCGATGTTGAGATCGACATTATCGAGCGCCTACCGACCCCCTTTGGGCTGATCCGCGGCGGCGTCGCGCCGGATCATCAGACCACCAAGAAGGTCGCACGCGCCTACGAAAAGACCGCACTCAATGACGCGGTCGCCTATTTCGGTAATGTCGAAGTGGGCAAAGACGTCACCATGGACGAGCTGCGCGAAACTTACGACGCCATCGTGCTGGCCGTCGGCGCCCCGACCGATCGCAAATTGGGTATCCCCGGCGGCGACAAGCAAGGCGTTTACGGCTCCGCCGATTTCGTCGGTTGGTACAACGGCCATCCCGATTTCACCGACCTTAATCCCGATCTCAACGTCGGCGCGGTGGCCGTCGTCGGGGTCGGCAATGTCGCCATCGACGCCGCCCGCGTGCTGGTCAAAACGCCGACGGAGATGGCCGCAACCGACATCGCGGACCACGCGGCCAAGGCGGTGCAAGCCTCTCCGTTGTCCGATGTTTATTTGTTTGGCCGGCGCGGGCCGATCGAGGCGAAGTTCACCAATGTCGAGCTGCGCGAGATGGGCAAACTGGAAAATTGCATGCCCATCGTGCACCCCGAGCAACTGCCCGACGAGGTTACCGGCGATTGGTCCGACCGGGACCAGCGCCTAAAGGAACGAAACTTAACGACGATGCGCGAATTCCTCGCCGTCGATCCGGCCGGCAAAGCCAAGAACGTGCATTTCGAGTTCTTCGCCAACCCTGTCGAGGTTCTGGGCGGCGACAAAGTAGAAGGTCTGCGCGTCGAACGGACCAAGGTTGAAGGCGGCCGGGCGGTTGGTACCGGCGAGTTCTATGAGATCGAATGCGGCCTGGTGGTCGCCGCCATCGGCTATTATTCCATCCCCATCGAAGGCGTCCCGTTCGACAGCGACAATGGCATTGTCGTGCATCAGGAGGGTCGGGTCGGCGACGGCGTTTATGCGGTCGGATGGATCAAACGGGGGCCCACCGGCGTCATCGGCACCAACAAGCCGGACGGTGAGATCGCGACCCAGCAGATTTTCGAAGACGTCGCCGAGGGCAGCAAACCGGGCCGGGCCGCGCTTACGGCGATGCTGAGCGAGCGCGGCGTGCGCGTCGTTAACTATGCCGATTGGCAGAAGATCGAGCAGGCGGAATTCGCCGCTGCGAGCGGCGAAGCCCCCCGTCGCAAGTTTGTGACCGTACCGGATATGCTGGCTGCGCTTGATTAAGCGGAAAAAGACTTATTTTTTGGGTAGAAAGTCCCATTTAGGGCTTGAAACGGGCGCAACAGAGGAAGAAGTTACGCCCGCAATCAGACGCTGGCGCCGTGCGCCGGACTTGAGCCATATCCCTTAAAAAATCGTCCAAGGAAGAAGTATATGTCCGAGGTAACCGCCCTGGCGCGGCCGGAAGTAAAACGCGACGAAGTCGAATCAGCCGTTGTCCGCTTTGCCGGCGATTCCGGCGATGGCATGCAACTTACCGGCACGCAGTTTACGTTGACCGCAGCATTAGCCGGCAACGACTTGGCAACTTTCCCCGATTTCCCGGCCGAGATTCGAGCCCCGGCCGGTACGACATTTGGGGTATCGGCATTTCAGATTAACTTTGGCGCGCGCAAGATCATGACGTCGGGCGACGAGCTGGATGTTCTGGTGGTGATGAATCCGGCGGCCCTGATCACCAACCTTTCCGACGTTAAACCCGGCGGCATCGTCATCGCCGACACCGGCGCGTTTTCCGCCCGCAACCTGACGAAAGCCGGATACGACGCCAACCCCTTGGACACTGGCGAAGGCCTCGACAAGTACCGGGTCGTCAAAATCGACATGTCGCGCTTGACCGTCGAGGCGGTGAAGGATTTCGGCCTCTCGAACAAAGAGGCGCTGCGCTCGAAAAACATGTGGGCGCTGGGCCTGGTCTACTGGATGTATGGGCGGCCCCGCGCCGCTTCGGTCGACTGGCTCAACGACAAATTTTCCAAAAAGCCCGATATCGCGGCAGCGAACATCGCCGCGTTGAATGCCGGTCATGCGTTTGGTGAAACGGCGGAGATGCCGGCTGAAATCGGCGGCTATAACATTCCGGCGGCGGATATCCCACCGGGACTTTACCGCACGGTAACAGGGACCGACTCGATCGCGTTGGGCCTGCTTGCGGGCACCCGGCTGGCCAATGTCGGCCTCACCTTCTGCTCCTATCCCATCACGCCTGCCTCGGCGCTGCTACACCAGCTTGCGGCGATGAAGGAATTCGGCGTGGTGACGTTCCAGGCGGAAGACGAAATCGCCGCAGTGGGCGCGGCCATCGGCGCCTCCTATGCGGGGTCGCTCGGCATTACGTCCAGCTCCGGTCCCGGCATCGCGTTGAAAATGGAGGCGATCGGTCTTGCCATCGCCACCGAGCTTCCGCTCATCATTGTAAACTCACAACGGGCAGGCCCCTCGACGGGCCTGCCTACCAAGACCGAGCAGTCGGACCTCTACCAGGCGGTATACGGGCGCAACGGCGACGCGCCGATGCCGGTCATTTCGGTCAGCACGTCGACCGACGGTTTCGACGTGGCGATCGAGGCGGTTCGTCTGGCGACCAAATTCATGACCCCGGTCATGCTGCTTACCGATGGCTACCTGGCCAACGCGTCTGAGCCGTGGCTGATCCCCGACATGGCGGATTACGAGCCCTTCGAAGTGACCTTCCGCACCGACCCAGAAGACTTCCAGCCCTTCTCGCGCGACGCCGCCACATTGGCACGGCCGTGGGTTAAACCCGGAACGCCGAAGCTCGCCCACCGGATCGGCGGCATCGAGCGCGCGGACGGCTCGGGACATATTTCCTACGCGCCGGAAAATCACCAAAAGATGACCGATTTGCGCGCCGCCAAGATCGACGGCATCGCCGACGATATTCCCGAGCAAGAGATCGACCAGGGCGACGCGGGCGCGAGCCTGGTGGTGGTCGGCTGGGGCTCGACCTACGGGCCGATCAACCGAGCTGTCGCCAATATGCGTAGCGAGGGATTTGACGTGGCGCATATTCACTTGCGCTACATCTGGCCGCTACCGCGCAATCTGGGTGATCTGCTTGCCGGTTTCGGCCAGGTACTAGTGCCCGAAATGAATAACGGCCAATTGGTTACGTTGCTGCGCGCGCAATACCTTGTCCCGGCCGAGGGATTTAACAAAGTGAACGGCAAGCCATTCCTGATCAACGAGTTGGAAGGGGCCATTCGCGGCCGGTTGGAGAACTAAGATGAACGTCCAAACGCCTCCTGAAAAGCTAACGGCCAAGGATTACGCGACGGACCAGGAAGTCCGCTGGTGCCCTGGCTGTGGCGATTACGCCATCCTCAAGGCCGTTCAGCGGACGCTGGCCGATCTCCAGGCCGACCCGGAACAGACGGTGTTTGTGTCCGGCATCGGCTGTGCGGCGCGGTTCCCCTATTACATGGAGACCTACGGCTTCCACACCATCCACGGCCGCTCGCCGGCGATTGCGACCGGCGTCAAGCTGGCCAACCCCGATCTCGACGTTTGGGTTGTCGGCGGCGACGGCGACATGCTGTCGATCGGCGGCAATCACACGATGCATGCCCTGCGGCGCAACGTCGATCTGAATATCCTGCTGTTCAACAACGAAATCTACGGCCTGACCAAAGGCCAATACTCGCCGACATCACAGACCGGTACCCGGTCCCCGTCGACGCCCTACGGCTCGGTCGACCGGCCCATATCTGCCGCCCAGTTTGCCCTGGGGGCCGGCGGCCGGTTCATCGCCCGCTCAGCGGATATCCTGCAGAAGCACCTGCCCGTGGTCCTCAAGCGCGCCTACGAAAACAAAGGCGCGTCATTCGTCGAGATTTTCCAAAACTGTATCGTCTACAACGACGCCGTGTTCGCCCATTTCACCGAGAAGAGCGTCGCCGCCGACATGCAGATCCATGTCGAGCATGGCCAACCGCTGATTTTCGGCGCCGAGTCCAATAAGGGGCTGCGCATGAAGAAGGATCTGCTAGAGTTGGAAGTCGTTACCATCGGCGAAGATGGCGTCGCCGAAGGCGATATTCTATTGCATGACGAGACCAACCGGCCCCTGGCGATGCTGCTGGCCGCGATGCAGCCTCCGCTGTTCCCGGTGGCGCTGGGCGTACTCTATTGCAACCCGGCGCCGACCTATGACGGGGCGGTGTTCGAGCAGGTCAATGCGATTAAGAGTGAGAAGGGCGAAGGCGACTTCGACAAGCTGCTGCGCCGGGGACACACCTGGGAAGTCTAACTTCCGCTCAAAGCCAATTAGTCTACGGCCGCCGAATCTGT
>JBLHHE010000061.1:0-8256 GCA_047616465.1 Alphaproteobacteria bacterium | reverse complement strand
AGGACAAACCAGACGGTTATTCGTTCTTGCCCGAGTTGGACGCCACCTTGGCGGATCAAATTTCCATCGAGGCGGCACAGCCCCGGCTCGATCTGTCCATCCTCGAGACGCTGGGGTCGAAAACCATCATGGTCGGGGTTCTCGATATGGAAGACGCAAAGGCCGAGACGCCGGAAATTGTTGCCGGGCGTATTCGCGCCGCCCTGGAATATCTACCGCCCGAGCGGGTGATCGTTGCGCCCGACTGCGGTATGAAATATTTGTCACGCGAGTTGGCGTTCGCCAAGCTGTCGGCCATGGTGGCGGGCGCGGCAATCGTGCGCGGTGAAATTTCAAACTAATTCAAACGTAATCTAAACAAGGGGAGAAAATCATGATCTACGAAGTCAGAACTTACCGGCTCAAGCCACGCGCGGCGCCGGGTTTTATCGAGGCGTTTGGCGCGGCCTACGAAGGGCACCGCAAGAATTTTTCGCC
This sequence comes from Alphaproteobacteria bacterium, assembly GCA_047616465.1. Taxonomy (GTDB): domain Bacteria; phylum Pseudomonadota; class Alphaproteobacteria; order UBA6615; family UBA6615; genus JABDJY01. Next base: position 7,779 of record JBLHHE010000061.1, on the reverse strand, counting down.
CTTGGCGGCGTTTTTCTACACCGATATCGGTCCGCTTAATCAGGTGATCCATATCTGGCCTTACGAGGATGCCGCCCATCGGGCGAGCGTGCGGGCCGAGTCTGCCGCCCCTGGCAAATGGCCACCGCAGGCACCGGAGAAACCGGTCAGCATGCAGTCGGAAATTTTCACACCTTTGCCCTTTCTCGGCGACTTCGCCAGCGGCAACGTTGGGCCGATCTTTGAGTGGCGCAGCTACACGGTCACCCCCGGTTTGATGCCCGGCGTGATGGAAGGCTGGGAAGCGGCGATCGAAGCGCGCACCAAGCTGTCGCCGCTGGTCATGGCGATGCACACCGACGTTGGCGAGCTCAATAAGTTCATCCATATCTGGGGTTATGAGAGCCTCGCCCACCGCCAGGAGGTGCGCGACGAAGCCATGAAAACCGGCATCTGGCCGCCGTCAGGCTCGCCGAAGGGGGCCTACACCGCGCAGGAAAACAAGATCGTGCTGGCCGCGCCGTTCTCGCCCCTCCAGTAGGAAATTTCGTCCCAAATCACCGCTCGCGGCGGGTGGGACGAGGCAACAGAGGATCGTGGGATGACCCTCATAGAGGGTTATTCCCACGGTTTCTGGGGATTTTGATTACGAGTAGCCGTTGGATAACGGTGCAGGGATGATCATCAGACCCTTATCCCCGATATTCTGGCCGCCGCGCAGGCCGTACCTGGTGACATTTCGCCTCTAGTGCGGCTTCTCATCGGCCCCTCACGGCCATAAGATCAGCGGAAGCGACCAAATCGCAACGCTGCGGCTAATTGTTGAAGCCGCCGATGGGGGAAAATAGATGAACCTGATAACCGGAAGCTCCGCATTTCTCACCCTGCTTGAGGATGAGGGCGTCACCCATTTGTTCGGCAATCCCGGCACCACCGAGTTGCCGATCATGGATGCGATCACCGGGCACCCCGACCTGACCTACGTGCTGGGCATGCAGGAATCCCTCGTCGTCGCCATGGCCGACGGGTATTCGCGCGCCTCGGGCAAGCTCGCCGCCTGTAACGTCCATGTCGCGCCGGGCCTGGGGAACGCCATGGGCTCGATCTATAATGCCAGGTTTACCGGCACGCCGATGATCATCACCGCCGGCCAGCAGGAACAGGGCCACGGCCTGACCGAACCCCTGCTCTACGACCCGCTGGTGCCGATCGCCACGCCGCTGGTCAAATGGGCGACCGAGATTACCCGGCTGGAAGACATGCCGCGCATCGTCCGGCGCGCCTCCAAAATCGCGACCACCCCGCCGACCGGTCCGGTGTTCATCTCACTGCCGGGCGATGTCCTAAACGACCAGAAGGGCATCGAGTTGGGCCATCGCACCCGCGTCGATACCAGAGTGCGGCCCTCGGACGATGGCCTCGATACGCTGGCCGCGCGCCTGCTGGCTGCCAAGGCGCCGACAATTCTGGTCGGCAACGAAGTGGTCAAATCCGATGCCTTCAGCCAAGTGGCGCAGTTCGCCGAGACGCTCGGCGCGCCGGTCTATCAGCAAACCACGGCCTATGGATCCCACTTCCCCTCCGAACACCCGGCCTTCATGGGCGCCCTATCGCGCAATCAGAAAGAGGTGCGGGGGATTCTCGAGGATTACGATCTGCTGGTGGTGATCGGCGCCGACGTGCTGCGAATGTCGGTGTTCAGCGAAATCGATCCTTTGCCCCAGGGCATGGCGATCGTGCAGATCGGTATCGAAGATTGGGAAATGGGTAAGAATTATCCCGCCGAGATCGCCCTGCGCGGCGATGTGCGCGAAACCTTGGCGGCGCTGAACCCGGTGATCGCGGCCAAGGGGGGTACGGGGCACGCCACGGCGGCCGCGGCGCGCCTTGAAGCCGTCCAGGGCCGCAACTGGAATGCCCTGCGTAAACAGCGCAGCGCAGCCGCGCTGGCGAAACACGACAGCGTCCCCATCGCCAGCGACTGGCTGATGATGGACATCTGCAATGCCCTGCCGGCCGACGCCATCGTCGTCAACGAGGGGCTGACGACCACATGGAACCTGCTCCACTTCCTGCCGTTCCACGACCGCTACAATTTCCACTCCTTCGCCAGCGGCGGCATCGGCTGGGCGTTGCCGGCGGCGGTGGGTGTGCAGCTTGCCCAACCGGATCGTCCGGTGGTGGCGCTAATCGGCGACGGCAGCGCCATGTATTCGATCCAGGCACTATGGACCGCGTCCCATATGAAGCTGCCGATCACCTTCGTTATCGCCAACAATCAGGGCTACCGCATCATCAAGCAGCGGCTGCTGGCTTTCCACGGCAACGATAATTTTATCGGCATGGATTTCACCGATCCGCCGATCGATTTCGTCGCCCTGGCGGGCTCGCTCGGCATGGCGGCAGAACGCATCACCGAGCCCGGTGAGGTACGCCCGGCATTGGATACGGCCCTTGCCAGCAACGGCCCCACGCTGCTCGACGTTATGGTCGAGCGGTCGGTATAGATTTCAAAAACAAGGAACACCAGGGATGAGTTACGACCATATCATTTTCGACATCACTGATAATATCGGCGTCATCACCTTGAACCGGCCCGACGACGCCAACGCGATCCACGGCCCGATGGTCGAGGAGCTGGCCGACATCGCCATGCGCTGCTACCGGGACAAGGACGTGCGCGCCGCGGTGTTGACCGGGTCCGGCGATATGTTTTGCGGCGGCGGCGACCTTAAAACATTCTTCGATCTGGGCGACGACGTGGCGGACTATGTCGACCGGACGGCGACCGTATTGCACCACGCCATTTCCCGATTTAGCCGCATGGACGCGCCCCTGGTGATGGCGGTCAACGGCACCGCGGCGGGCGGCGGGTTCAGCCTGGCGCTGGCCGGCGATTATGTGATCGCCGCCGATAGCGCCAAGTTCATCTCCGCCTATACCGCATCCGGCCTGTCACCCGATGGTAGCGCCACCTATCATTTGGCCAAGCATGTCGGGTTGTTGCGCGCCAAAGAACTGATCCTGACCAACCGCCTGTTAAGCGCCGAAGAGGCCTGCGCCTGGGGCCTGGTCAGCAAGGTCGTACCGGCCGACCAGCTGATGGATGAAGCGATGGGGCTGGCGCGAAAATTCGCCGCCGGGCCGACCAAGGCCTATGGCGTCGCCAAGAACCTGCTAACCACGGCCTATTCGGAATCCCTGGAAGCCCAACTCGACTCTGAGAGCCGGGGCATCGCCCTGACCATGAGCAGCCGCGACGGCCGCCACGGCATCGACAGCTTCCTCCACAAGAAGAAACCCGAATATACCGGCGAATAAGATAGCGGCCTGTTTCTGCGTGGAAACTCTCTCCCACGGGAAGAGGCACTTATGCACACCAAACTCCGCGCGGCGTCACTTGGCCAGGGCGGGCAACCAGGTGGCGATTTCCGGTACGTTGGCGATGGCGACCATCACCATCAGCAGCATTATCCAATAGGGCGTCGATCCGATAAATATCGACAGCAACGACACATCCTTGTCGGGTGACACCGCCTTCACCGCATAGACCAGCAGCCCGAACGGCGGCGTCAGGATGCCGGCTTCGATGGCGAGAATTCCCATCAGCGCGAAGGCAACCGGATCGTAGCCCAGCGTAACCGCAATGGGCGCGAAGATCGGCACGGTCAGCAGCATGATCGACACCGAATCGATCAGCATGCCCATCACGAACCAGATAATCACCATCACCGTTAGGATCTGCCAGGGGTCCAGGCCGGTGCCGATGAAAAAATTCTGCACCGCGGTGCCAACGCCGGCGAGGGCGAGGACGCGCGAATAAAGCTGCGCGGCAAATAACAGCACCATGATGGGGACCGACGTTTTGCCCACGGCGAGCACGGCATCGTAGATTTCGGGCCAGCGCATTCCCTTGGCGACGCCGAGCACCAGCCCAAGGATCGCGCCGATGCCGGCGCCCTCGGTGGGCGTGAACCAGCCAACCCAGATGCCGCCCAGAACGCCAAAAATTACGCCGAACAGGCCAATGAAGCTAACGATCGACGAGCCTTTCTGCTCGGCAATGTCTTCGGGGATGTCTTGCAGTTCGGCGGGCACCACATCGGCGCCCACGGCCTGCGGCGCCGGTCCCCGGCGACGGCCGCCAACCACCGACGGCATCACCAAGGAGACGCCCAGAATATAGATAATCATCAACCCGGCCAGCAAAAAGCCGGGGATGACGCCGGCGATGAACAGGACGCCGATCGACTGTTCCGTGAGGATACCCCACACCACCATGAACAGGCTCGGCGGGATCAGCATGCCGAGGCAGGCTGAACCGGCGATCGAGCCGAGCGCGAAACCGCGATGGTAGCCGTGACGTTTCATTTCCGGGTAGGCAATTCGGGTGAAGGCGGTCGCCGACGCCAAGCTGGTGCCGGTGACGAAGGCGAACAGCGCGTTGCCCAGCACGGTCGCATGGGCCAGCCGGCCCGGAATGCGCGACAGGTTCTTATTGATGGCGTTATACAAATCGGCCGCCGCCCCCGACCGGGCGATAAACTCACCCATCAGCATAAACAGGGGCACCACGGCGAAAACATAGGCCCGGATCGCTTCATAGCCGGTGCTGCCGACCATAAACGTGACCAATCCGAAATCGCCTTTGAAAACAAGATAGAGGCCAACCATAGCCGTTATGCCGAGCGCCACGGCGACGTGAGTGCCGGCAAAGACCATCAACAGAAGGAGACCTATGACAATGAGAGTAATATTTGCATCGAACATTTCGAGAGGTCCCTAATTCGTTGCGTTCACCGCTCGACCGTCGGCGATTGATCGACGCCGGACAGCGAGAGCAGCTCTTTCAGTAACAGCAAGACGTAGCTGAACGCGGCCAGGGAGCACCCGACTACAAGGCCGAAACGCGCGGGAAATGTCGGCATGTGCAACGCGCCCTCACCTTCGAATTCACCTGTGATCCACGACTGGTAAGCCGGCTCGATATTGCCGATGAAGACCGTGCCAAAAAATAAAATTCCGAGAGAATAACCGGCGATATTCAAAATCAGACGGAGGCGGCGATTGAAATATTTGACCAGGAAATCGGCGCGCAGCATGCCGCCGGTGGCAACGCAGTACGAGACCTGGAGAAATACGATGGTCACGATGAGCTCGGTCACCACCTCGGAAGTGCCCTGGATTGGCATGTTCAGATTTCGGGCAATGACATCGACCAAGATATAAAAGGCGAGCGAAAATGCTAAAAATGCGGCGAACACCATCAGCCCTCGCGCGACCGCCAAGTTCGCCCGCTCGATCCAATTCATAGCCAACCTCGTCTCACGATGTTTCTCGGACCGGCCTCGTGTGGCGCCGTCAGAGCAAAACCAGTCATGGTGGTGGCGGACAGGCGGGGCCGGCTAGCCCCGCCTCTCTACCAAATCGAATACCCGATTACTTATCGAGCTTATAATCGATCGGCCAAACGTGACCGTGCTTCTCTGCCGCCGCGATCGTGCGTTTAATAACGGACGTGGCGGGGAAACCCTTCGCATCGAACTCATTCGCTTTCGACCTTGGCAGGTCCTTCAGCGAATTTGCCCATTCTGCTTGGACTTCCGGTGACAGGGTGTGGATGGTGGCGCCAGAAGCTTCGATCCGTTTCAGGGTCGGTAGATAGGCCTCTTCCTTATCCATGGCGATAACGGTCTCGAAGTCGCGGCCCAACTCGTCGATGATCTTCTGTATCTCCGGTGGGAACTTATTGTAGGTGTCCAGATTGATATGAACGTACAACCAGGTAATCGAGCCGATGCCGGTCTTGATATAGTGCGGCGCCAGTTCAGAGAACTTGGCAGCTTCGAAAAAGCTGGCAAACCCAACAATCGCGTCGAACACACCCGACTGCAGCGACGTGTAGGCAATCGAACCATTGGTTTGTACCGGTACGGCTCCGGTGCCTTGAAACCAGGCAAGGTTCGCGCCGGCCGCGCCGATCTTGTAACCCTTCAAGTCTTCGAGCTTGAGGAGCGGTTTGCGTGACGCGATCTCATAAGGGTCGAGTACGATCAGGCCGATCAGTTTCTGATTGTACTGTTTTTCGAACACGTCAATGAGTTCAGGCGTCGAGGAATAGACGTCGCGGGCGACGGCCAGGCTCTTGATCGGGCTGAACGGACCGAAGGGGAGCCATACCTGGAATGCGTGGAGCGGCAGTTTCGCCGCTTCGAAGCAGTAGCAGCCACCACCGATATCGACGACTCCTCTCTCAACACCCTCCAGGGTTTCGGTCACCTTGACCGCCGAGGCACTGTAGAGCTCGGTTACCGACATCGTATGGTCGGTGCGGGCCTCGACCCGGCGCTTCAATTCTGGCGCGAAGTACTCTTTGAAAAATTTCACATAGTGGAACCCCGGCGGATGGCCGGATGCCAGCTTGACGTTAAAATTTTCCGCCGTCGCCGTACTGGCTCCGCCGATTGCCAGGGCCGCCGCTACCGCGAGGCCGCTAAGTGATTGTTTTAAACGCATTGATCAAATCCTCCCTGTGCTCGTTTGTTATATACCGTACACTCCCGGCGTTTCATTGAGGTGTAACACTGTGCTTAAACTTGGTCTTTCAGGCTGCCGTTTCGGTCGACGCACCTCGCTTTCGTTTCGAATGGAGAAAATTTCCATCGGAGTAATAAGCAAGGTACTCGATGAAGCTCATGGGCTCGTATTGCGCCGGGTTCTCGGCGCTGATGCAGGTGTCGAGGGGCGCGGCGACGGCTTCGTCGCACGGGCTGTAGAAAAACGTGATGGCGTAGCGGTCGGTCGCCGGCGACACCACCCGGTGCGGCGTGGCGATGAAGCGCCCATTGGTCCAGCGGTTGAGAAACTCGCCGGTATTCACCAGAATCGCCCCGGGAATGTGGGGCGCCGGAATCCACTTGCCCGACTGGGTCAGAACCTCGAGCCCCGGGACGTCGGAGAGCGGCAACAGGGTGACGAACCCGTGGTCGCTATGGGGGGCAATGCCGAACTGGTTATCTTCCAGATCGACGACGGGATAGTGCGAGTTGCGGCCGATACAGTGCGGGTCCTTCTCGAAGAACGGATTGAAGTAATCCGCCGGCTTATCCAGCGCCAGCGCGTATAAGGGCAGCAACTGCCAACCGAGCCCCATCATCGTTTGCTGGTACTCGATCATAGTTTCGCGGAAGCCCGGCAAGTCGGCCGGCCACTTATTAGGCACCGTAAAACGGCGGCCTTCAGCTAGCTTCGGGTCATCCGGCTCGCGCTCGACACCGATCAGGATCGTCTCGTTCTGGTCCTTCTTGGTGTTCTTATTGATCGTCGACGTTTCATAGACTGTCGACTTCGGCGGCGCATAGCCGATCATGTTCTCGTCGAACTTAAGCTCGATTTTTTCTTCGAACGGCAGGGCGAAAAACTGTTTGAGTTCGCCGAAGCACCGATCGAACAGGGACTGGGGCACACCGTGGTTGGTGATGAAATAGAAACCAATATTTTCCTGCGCGTGACGCAGTTCGCCGGCGAGTTTCTCGCGGGCGCCGGCCTCACCGGCAAAATAGGGTCCTAGATCGAGAACCGGTATTTCGTCCAGTACGACATCGTGGTGGACGTAGGCTGCATCGCTATCTTCAACAAATGCCGTTTCCGCGCTCATCAACACTCCCCCTCGACGTCACCACGGTATGGACGGTTCGGGCGGGAGTCAATTTGCAAAACAAAACGATGGTGCTGATGCCTCCTGACGACGACGCCGCCTTGGCTTAGTATGTTCAGCAATGCAAAATAGCGCGGCAGAAA
>JBLHHE010000060.1:0-8296 GCA_047616465.1 Alphaproteobacteria bacterium | reverse complement strand
ATGTCTTATTAATTGATTAGTATCACTTGCTGACCTATATATTGCACTGCACAACAGCACAAACCAGCGAGGGCACCATGAACAACAAATTTGACCAACTGAGTGAATTGGAAATCATCCGACTGGCGGAGCAGGAACGCAGCAAGGCAGTAGGCGACTTCTTCGCCCAGCTCTTCAGCCGTCACGAGAGCGCCAACCTGCCGATCAACCCGATTCCCGCCAAGTAGTCGTTGCCCACTTCAGGACAAACTAAGTCCCCAAAAAAAAGCCGTGCCCGGTTAATCCGGACACGGCCATTTTTATGAATTTTCTACCTGGGCAATAAGCGCGAGTGGGGGCAGCGTCGCTCTATTCTTTAGACGCCGTCGCCGCCTGAGCTGCCGCCAGCCGGGCGATCGGCACCCGGTAGGGGGAACACGATACATAGTCGAGGCCCACGCGCTCGCAGAACCGCACCGAGGCCGGATCGCCGCCGTGCTCGCCGCAAATGCCCAGCTTGATATCGGGGCGCGTGGCCCGGCCCCGCTCGACCGCGATCTTGATCAACTCGCCCACACCATCGACATCGATGCTAACGAAGGGGTCGACATCGAGAATGCCGTAATGCTGATAATCGGGCAGGAAGCTGGCGGCATCGTCGCGGCTGATCCCAAAGGTCGTCTGGGTGAGGTCGTTGGTGCCAAAGCTGAAAAATTCAGCCGTCACAGCCAGCTCATTCGCGCGCAACGCGGCCCGCGGCAATTCGATCATGGTGCCAACCGAATATTCCACCCGCTGCCCTGCCGCTTCAAAAACGGCTTCCGCAACGGAATCGATTTTCTCCTTAAGAATGTCCAGCTCGCGCTTGGTCGCCGCCAACGGAATCATAATTTCCGGAATAACCGATCCCTCGGATTCGCCAGCGACGGCAAGCGCGGCCTCGAATATGGCCCGCGCCTGCATCTCGTAGATCTCGGGGAAACTAATACCGAGCCGGCACCCGCGATGACCAAGCATCGGATTGGATTCGTGGAGGCGCGCGGCAATCACCTGCAATTCCTTCGGACTTTTACCCGACGCCTTAGCCACTTCAGCGATCTCAGCGTCCGTGTGAGGCAAAAACTCGTGCAAGGGCGGGTCGAGCAAACGAATGGTCACCGGCAGACCCGACATGATGCGAAAAAGCTCGATGAAGTCGGCTTTTTGGAACGGCAACAACTCGTCCAGTGCCGCGCGCCGGCCGGCCTCGTTCGCGGCCATGATCATCTGACGAACGGCGACGATCCGTTCGGGATCGAAAAACATGTGCTCGGTCCGGCACAGGCCAATGCCTTCGGCGCCGAATTCACGCGCCATTCGCGCATCGGCGGGGGTTTCGGCGTTGGTGCGCACCTTCATGCGGCGCACTCCATCGGCCCATTCCATAAGCTGGGCAAAGCCACCCGACACTTCGGGCTCGATGGTCGGCACACGGCCTTCGATAACCTCACCCGCCGCCCCGTCGATTGTGATCAGATCGCCAGCGGCGAAATTTCGCCCGCCAATCGACATAACCCCTGCCGCGTAATCGACCGAAACTTCACCGGCGCCGGCGACACAAGGCCGCCCCATCCCCCGGGCAACGACGGCAGCGTGGCTGGTCATGCCGCCGCGTGTCGTCAGGATGCCGCGCGCCGCATGCATGCCGTGAATGTCTTCCGGGCTGGTTTCAATGCGCACCAAAATAACGTCTTCGCCCTTGTGCGACATATCCTCGGCTATATCGGCGCTGAAGACGATCTTACCCGACGCCGCCCCCGGCGATGCCGGCAGCGCCCGCGTCAAAACGTTTCGGGCCGCATCGGGATCAAGGCGGGGGTGCAGAAGCTGTTCCAGTTGCACGGGATCGACCCGGTTGATCGCCTCCACCTGAGTGATCAGCCCTTCATCCACCATCTCCACCGCGATACGAACCGCCGCCGCTGCCGTGCGCTTGCCCGCGCGCGTTTGCAGCATGTACAGCTTGCCCTGCTGCACGGTGAACTCGATGTCCTGCATGTCCTTGTAATGGAGTTCGAGCATCTGGCGAACGTCCGCCAGCTGGGCGAACACTTCCGGCATGACTTCTTCCATCGCCGGCAGTTTCGAGCCGTTCCGCGCCTTGCCGACCAACGTCAGATGCTGGGGCGTTCGGATACCGGCCACGACGTCCTCGCCCTGTGCATTGACCAGATATTCGCCGTAGAACATGTTCTCGCCGGTCGATGGATCGCGTGTGAAAGCAACGCCGGTGGCGCAATCCTCACCCATATTACCGAAGACCATGGCTTGGATATTAACCGCCGTACCCCAGTCGGCAGGGATGTCGTTGAGCCGTCGATAGGTGATGGCGCGCTGGTTCATCCAGGAGCCAAAAACCGCACCAATGGCGCCCCAAAGCTGTTCCTTAGGATTTTGCGGAAAGGGTTGGTCGAGTTCGCGCTCGACGATCTTCTTGTATTCCGCAACGACGCCGCGCATGTCATCGGCGCTCAAGTCGGTGTCCAGTATGACGCCGCGATCCAGCTTGGTCTGCTCGAGCGTCTCCTCGAACAGATAATGGTCTACCCCCATCACGACATCGCCGTACATCTGAATGAACCGGCGATAACTGTCATAGGCGAACCGGGCGTCGCCGGAGCGCACGGCCAGACCTTCCGCCGTTACATCGTTGAGCCCAAGGTTGAGGACGGTATCCATCATGCCCGGCATCGACGCCCGCGACCCCGACCGGACCGATACCAGAAGCGGGTTGCTCGGGTCGCCAAATTTGGCCCCGACACGCTGTTCGACCCTGGCGAGTTCGGTTTCCACCGCCGCGCTTAGATCATCGGGGAAAGCATTATCGTGGTCGTAGTAATAGGTGCAAACTTCCGTGGAAATCGTAAATCCCGGCGGCACCGGCAGACCAAGATTGCTCATCTCGGCCAGGTTGGCGCCCTTGCCCCCCAATAAATTACGCATATCGGCGCTGCCGTCGGCACGGCCATCACCGAAACTGTATACCCACTTGGCCATGGGGCTCCCCATCGTTGGACCGTCAACCTTCGATTTTTGAGAAGTCAGCGACATTATCCATCACCTGCTGAATGTGAGCGAGCAGGCGCAATCGATTACGCCTGATATCGGTGTCATCGACGTTCACAGTTACGTCGTCGAAAAACTTGTCTACGGGTTCGCGCAGTTGGGCCAATGACGACATGGCATCGGCAAATTTCTCGTCTTCAAGGAACGAACTTACTTTCGTCTCGACGCCCTCCAGGGCGGTCCATAGCGCGGCTTCTACACCCTCCGCCAGGCTGGCGTCGTAGGCCCCGCCGTCAAACACCGCGTCGTCCTTTTTTTGCTCTGCGCGGACGATATTCGCCGCGCGACGATAGGCGATCAGCAGATTAGCGCCATCCTCGGAGGCGACAAACGCCGCCAACGCACGAACCCGCTCTAACAGCCGCACAAGATCGTCTTCCCCCGATAGCGCGAAGATCGCCTCTATGTGATCGTGGGATATCCCTTCGTCGCGCAGATGAACCTTGAGCCGGTCGGCGATGAACGACATGAGATCGTCGTAAATTGTCGTATCGTCGACCTTGAGAAGGCCGCCGGCAGTGGCAAACGCCTCGCGCAAGGAAAGCCGCAGCCGGTTCTCGAGAACAATCCGAATGACCCCCAGCGCCGCCCGGCGCAAAGCGTACGGGTCTTTTGAGCCTGTCGGTTTTTCGTCGATCTTCCAGAAGCCGACCAGCGTGTCGATCTTGTCGGCCATCGCGACGGCGATGCTGGTGGGCGCGGACGGGCAAGTGTCGGTCGGCCCCGCCGGCGAATAATGTTCGGCAATCGCGGCGGCAACATCCGCCGTTTCGCCTTCGGCAAGCGCATAGTATTGACCCATAATTCCCTGCAATTCGGGGAACTCGCCGACCATACCTGTCACCAGATCGGCCTTGGCCAGGCGCGCGGCAGAGCGCACCCGGTCCTTGTCCGTGCTGGGGACGTTCGTTGCTATCTCGATCGCCAGCGCCGTCATACGGTCGATCTTGTCGCCAACGGAGCCGAGCTTGGCATGGAAGATGATGTTGCTGAGTTCCGGCACTCGGCTTTGCAGGGTCTTCTTGCGGTCCTGATCCCAGAAATGTTGGGCGTCGGCTAGCCGCGCCCGCAACACCCGCTGATTGCCGGCGACTATCGCGGCGCCGCCATCATCGGCAGCCATGTTGGCGACAAAGGCGAATTTCGACGCCAGCGCCCCGTCGGGCTGTTCCAGGGCAAAATATTTCTGGTGGCTACGCATTGATGTTGTGAGGACCTCGGCCGGCAAATCCATGAATTGCGGGTCGATATCGCCGGTTAGCACGACCGGCCACTCAACCAAGCCCGTCACTTCTTCAAGCAAAGCCGGATCGTCGCGGACGGCCAGCCCCAACGCCTGAGCGGCCTGATCGAGGGAATCGGCGATGGTGCCGCGCCGGTGGTCCCGGTCGATAGCGACAAAGGCCTGCGCTAGTTGCTGGACATAGCCGTTGTGATCTTTCACCTGGATAGCGCCGGGCGCTAAAAACCGATGACCGTAGGTTTGATCGGAAAATGCCAGATCGCCTTTATCCAAGTCGATACCACCGGCCAGAGGTGAGCCGTCGAAAATCGCCAGGACATTGTGCAGCGGCCGAACCCAGCGGAAACGGGATTCGGTCCAGCGCATGGATTTCGGCCAGGAAAATTTGGCAACGGCATCGCGCACGATATCGGCCAAAATATCTTTTACCGGTTGGCCCTGCTGCTCGATAACCGCGACATAGAAAGCGCCCTTCTTGTCTTCGCGGACTTCGCACGCGTCCAAAGTAACCCCGGCGGCGCCGAGAAATCCCTGGATGGCCTGCTCGGGCGCATTGGTGCGCGGCCCCTTTCGCTCGATCGCCCGATCCGCTTGCACGGTCGGTAAGCCATCGACGGCGAGGACGAGCCGGCGCGAGGCCGAATGGGTTTTGGCATCGGTAAATTCGATCTCGGCCTCTTTCAACGCCTCAACCACGAGGCGGCGCAATTGATCGGCAGCGGGCACCTGCAGACCGGCCGGGATCTCTTCCGATAATAGTTCGATGAGAAGCTCGGCCATCGCTTAGGCGGCCTCTCCGCTTCTGTCGAGCCACGCCACACAGCATCCCTTGGCGAGTTCGCGCACCCGCAGGATATAGGATTGCCGTTCGGTCACGGAGATCACGCCGCGAGCGTCCAAGAGGTTGAACAAGTGGCTGGCCTTTATGCATTGGTCGTAGGCCGGCAGCGCCAACTGGGTCTCCAACAGAGACACACACTCGGCCTCCGCGTCGGCGAAATGGCGGAAGAGCGCCTCGGTGTTGGCATGTTCGAAATTGTAGGCGCTGAACTCGCGCTCGGCCTGCAAAAACACGTCGCCATAGCTTACGCCGGCATTGTTATAGGCCAGATCGTAGACGTTCTCGACACCTTGGACGTACATCGCCAACCGCTCCAGACCGTAGGTCAGCTCGACGGCAACCGGGTCGCAATCGAAACCGCCGACTTGCTGGAAATAGGTAAACTGGCTGACTTCCATGCCATCGCACCAAACCTCCCAGCCCAGCCCCCAGGCGCCCAAAGTGGGGCTTTCCCAATCGTCTTCAACAAAGCGGATATCGTGCAGCATCGGGTCGATTCCCAACGCCAGCAGGCTCTGCAAATACAGATCCTGACTGTCGGCAGGCGACGGCTTCAGGATGACCTGGAACTGATAATAGTGCTGCAAGCGGTTGGGGTTGTTGCCGTAGCGCCCATCGGTCGGCCGGCGCGACGGCTGAACATAGGCCGCCCGCCAGGGCTCGGGGCCAAGCGCGCGCAGCGTTGTAGCCGGATGAAAGGTGCCCGCCCCCACTTCCATATCGTAGGGTTGCAGGATCAAGCAGTCCTTAGCAGCCCAGAAAGACTGCAGCGTCAGGATCAAGTCCTGGAAGCTGGATACGCCTTTCGGAGCATCCGATGCTTGAGATTTACTCACCATAATTTAGTGACTTTTACTGCCCGCTTGGTGCGGCGCAACATAGGTGGCGGCCCCAGGGGGGTCAAGCAGGCGGGGTGGCGGCCAAGACCACCGATCTTACGGATGCGGGCTCAAGAACTAACCAGCCAACTAGCTGAAAAGGCTAACTTTTATCAGACCCTTCCCGTGTCCCCTTAGGGACATAGGAATCGGTTTCAGGATCGTAGACGGTGTCGATGCGACTCGCCGAGCCAGACTCGTCTTTAGCCGGACGCTGCGCCGTACCAACGCGTGCCATCATTTTAAACCCGTACACGACCACGAACAGAATAATGGCCAGTACCAGGAGTTTACCGAGCGAAAATCCAAACATGCCTGCAAATAGAGGCCGTTGCGGCGATTACGTCAAGCAGCGTCAAAGCCCGAACCGGCTCCATATCAGCCGCTCTTCAACAGCACCGATGGCCGCATCGACCCAGGCATCGCCGCCCGCGAGCCGTCCCGGCGAAAATCCGCTGCCGCCAGCGCCAACGCCAAAGCTGTCTTTCAACCAGCTTCTCTTCGGAGCGATCACATTGAACCGCACCTTGTCGCCAAACCGTTCGCGCATGACCGAGCGCAGGTCGCCAATGCCGTCGATCAAGCCGAGGTCTCGCGCCTGAACTCCGGTCCAGAATTCGCCTGAGAAAAGTTCTTCCTCCGGCGCACTTATTTTCCCCGACCGCCGGGTGCGGACCAATTCCTTGAAGCTTTCATGGATCCCTGCCTGCGCGGTCTTGAGACGCACGACGTCATCGGCGTTTTCAGGTTGAAATGGATCAAGCGACCCTTTGTGGTCGCCGGCGGTATAGACCCGGCGTTCGATACCATAGCGCTGGATAAGCTCCTGAAAGCCGAACCCGGCGAATATGACCCCGATCGATCCCACAATAGACGAGGCGTCGGCATAAATTTCGTCCGCCGCGCAGGCCAGCCAATAGCCGCCGGACGCGGCGACATCTTCGGCAAACGCTAATACCGGAATTTCATTCTCGTCGGCTAACGCGCGCACCCGCTTGGCGATGAGGGAAGATTGCACCGGCGAGCCGCCGGGAGAGTTAATCAACAAGACAACGGCGCTAACGTCGGGGCCCTTGAAGGCGCGCTCGAGGGGCGCGGCCAGCGATTGCATATTTATCTGCGACGATCTGAAGCCGGCCCGGCCGCTGGCGATGACGCCTTCCATGCGCACCACGCTCACGATCGGTCCGGTTTTGCGAAAGCGTTTCGGCACAAGGCGCCGGAAAGGTCTGAGAATACCCATTAATTTTCCAATTCAAAAAAACACGTGTCACTCATATGACCAGCGGCGCGCCTTTTTCAAGCACAGCCCGGGCGGCCTCGGTGTAAGCGCCGGAGCTTTCATGCAAGACCAGACCCGGAGATATCCGCAGCGGCGTCGCCACACCGGTTCGCGCGCTCAGCAAAACCCGTTTGGCCGGACGCCCCGGTTTTGGCCATAACGGGAAAACGACGATTTCGCCCGCGTGGCGGCGAAGTTCAGCCAGTATCTCGTCCAGACGATCGCCACGATGTACTAATGTCAGCCGCCCTTTCGGCTTCACGACGGCGGCCATGGCCTCGATCCACAGTGGCAGGCTGGCAGAATTTTCAATGTTGGCTGCGTCGCGTTGCGCATTGCCGTCGCCCCGGCCATCGGCGCGCCCCGGCTGCAGATAGGGCGGGTTTGAAAATACATGATCGAAAGCATCCGTGGTGATTTGGCTCGGCAGGGCGCCGACATCGCCCGGCACGAATGTGACCCGGCCGTCGGCCTCGTTTAACGCCGCATTTTGCCGCGCCAATGCGAGCATGTCCGGATCGTTTTCTAAGCCGACGATCCGGCAATCGCGGACCCGGTGGTGCAGACACAGGGCCGCCGCGCCGCTGCCGCTGCCAAGATCGAGCGCCACGTCGCCGGCTACTGCTGGAACAGCCGCCGCCAAGAGAATGGGATCGATGGCGACGCGGTAACCCGTGGCGGGTTGATGAAAGCGGATTTGGCCGTCTAACAGCCAATCTTCGGTGGTGACCGGTTCGCCGGCTATGCTTTCGCTCATGATCCCTCTGGCGGCGGCAGTTCACCCGCCTCGCGCAATATGATCAGGGCGTAGTCGTATTCTTCGTCGATCACCATGAGGCGGTGCATAATCGCGCCGCCGCTGCCTTCCAGAATGGCAGTGTGGCTATCCAGGATAATTCCTTCGATCTTCCCATCGGCCAAAAGGGCGCAAATCCACGATAAACGGACAGGGTCGTTACTGCGTAAGA
>JBLHHE010000059.1:0-8457 GCA_047616465.1 Alphaproteobacteria bacterium | reverse complement strand
GTCTGGGCCTATCAGGTTCGCATCGAGAATAATGGGCCGGATACGGTGCAGTTGCGCGCCCGTTATTGGCATATCACCGACGCCAATGGCTTGGTGCAGGAGGTGCGCGGGTCCGGCGTGGTCGGCGAACAGCCGGTTCTCGAGCCGGGCGAGACGTTCGAATATACCAGCGGCACGCCGCTGGCGACGCCGTCCGGCATTATGGTCGGCTCTTATCAAATGCAGACCGATCACGGCGATCAATTCGATGTGGCAATCCCGGCTTTCTCACTCGACAGCCCCCATCAGGTGGTTAATCTGAATTAACGCGGCGTCTTGCCCGGGGCCGGAGGACGATTATGTAATTCGGACCGTCCCAACCCCGAAATTGGCGTTGTTTCGTAAAACGGATACGCAGGTTCCCGATGGCCGATACACCCACCAAGCCCAGCAATATCGCCGTGCACCCCACGGTCACCGAACAAGCCGGCGACCGCCCCTCACGCGCCCAAGCCGAAGCCGCGGTGCGGACCCTTCTACAATGGGCCGGCGACGACCCGGACCGGGAAGGGCTGCGCGATACACCGAAGCGGGTGGCGCGCGCCTATGACGAGTTCTTTGCCGGCTATGGGCAGGATCCGGTAGCTTATTTACAGCGCACCTTCGAAGAGGTGGAGGGCTATGACGAGCTAGTGTTGTTGCGCGATATCCGCGTGGAATCGTTCTGCGAACACCATCTGGCGCCGATAATCGGCAAAATTCATATTGGCTATTTGCCCGATCGCCGGGTCGTCGGCATCTCCAAACTGGCTCGGGTGGCCGAGACCTATGCCAAACGGCTGCAGATCCAGGAAAAACTCACCGCCCAGATCGCCAACTGCATCGAAGAGGTTCTACAGCCCAAGGGTGTCGCGGTGGTAATCGAAGCCGAGCACCAATGCATGACCACCCGCGGCGTCCATAAACCCGGCGTTTCCATGGTAACCAGCCGCATGCTCGGCGCGTTTCGGGAAAACCCGAACACAAGGCGCGAATTTCTCGCGCTGATCAGCCAACCCAGCGTCACATCGCACGGTTAGGCCCGCGCCAGCGACTTAGTCCCTGGACACCGCTCATGAAACGCCCGATCATCGCCCCGCTTGAGCCCGGTCGCCGCAATATTGTGACGGTCGGCGAACCGACATAGATCGCAATTGAGTGCTTAATCTTCGGCCTATCCTATTCATTCTCGGCCTGCTGCTAACGACATTGGCGCTGGCGATGTCGTTGCCGGCCCTGGTCGATGCCGCCACCGGGCATTCTGACTGGCAGGTATTTCTGGCGTCGGCCGGCCTGACTCTGTTCATCGGCGTTTCGCTGATCCTGACCATGCGCGGCGGCGACATGGCGATCGGCATCCGCGATGCCTTCATACTGACCATCGGAAGCTGGCTCGGGGTTACCTTGTTTGCCTCGCTGCCGTTCGTCTTTGCGGAGTTGAATCTCAGTTTCTCCGACGCGTTCTTCGAGGCCATGTCGGGCATTACCACCACCGGCGCGACGGTCATCGTCAACTTAGATAACGCCCCGCCCGGTATTCTGCTATGGCGCGCCCTGCTGCAATGGCTCGGCGGGATCGGCATCATCGTCACCGCCGTTGCCATGCTGCCGATGCTGAAGGTCGGCGGCATGCAGCTTTTCCGCATGGAAAGTTCCGACACGACGGAAAAAGTGTTGCCGCGCGCGGCGCAAATCTCGACCGCGATCGGCGCGATCTATTTTATTTTGACGGCGGTTTGCGCGATCGCCTATTGGGTCGCCGGCATGCCGGGATTCGACGCCATCGCCCACGCCATGACGACGATCGCCACCGGCGGTTTCTCAACATCCGACGACAGCCTCGGCGCCTTCGCCACGCCCAGTATCGAATGGATCGCCGTGGTGTTCATGATCGTCGGCTCGCTGCCCTTCGTCCTCTACCTGCAGGCGGTGCGCGGCCGGCCCATGTCGCTGTTCCGCGACACCCAAGTCCGCTGGTTCCTCTCCATCGCGCTGACAATGGTCATCATCGTCGTCTTGATTGTGGCGACCACGCAAGACTTTGGCGCCGGCCAATCGCTTCGGCTGTCGGCGTTCAACACAATATCGATTCTGACCGGCACCGGTTACAGCACCGCCGCGTTCGATAATTGGGGACCATTTGCGCTAACGATATTTTTCATCATCATGTTCGTTGGCGGTTGCGCCGGATCGACCACCTGCGGCATCAAAATATTCCGCTTTCAAATTTTGTACGAGACGGCCACGGCGCAGATCCGCCGCCTGGTGCAGCCCCACGGCATCTTCATTCCCTATTACAACCGCAGCCCGATCACCGACGAAGTCGCCATGTCGGTGATGAGTTTTTTCTTCGTCTACGTTCTTGTGTTCATCGCCCTGGCGCTTGGCCTGAGTGCGCTCGGTCTCGACTTTCTCACCGCCCTGTCCGGCGCGGCGACGGCAATCTCTAATGTCGGTCCCGGCCTTGGCCCGGTGATCGGGCCCGACGGCACCTTCACCACCCTGCCCGACGCGGCGAAATGGTTGCTCTCGGCGGGCATGCTGTTGGGCCGCCTGGAATTGTTCACTATTCTGGTATTGTTCGCGCCGGCCTTTTGGAAGCCTTAAACCCGATGCCCGACACGCGCCGCACCGCAGAAGAAATTCTCATCGACCTGGTCGGGTTCGATACGGTATCGGCGCGCTCGAACCTCGATTTGATCGAATATATCGAGACCTATTTGGTGGAATTGGGCGTCGGCAGCGTTCGCGTCGCCAACGACGACGGCACTAAATCGAACCTCTACGCAACCCTCGGCCCCGCGGAACGCTCCGGTGTTGTGCTGTCGGGCCATACCGACGTTGTGCCGGTCGCCAATCAACCCTGGGAGACCGATCCGTTTGTGCTCACACGGCGGTTCGTCGACGACGAATTACGGTTGTACGGCCGGGGATCGGCCGACATGAAGGGCTTCATCGCCGCCGTGATGGCGATGGTGCCGGATTTCGTCGAGGCCGACCTGCAGACGCCGATTCATATCGCCTTTTCCTATGACGAAGAGATCGGCTGCCTGGGCGTAGGCCGCATGATCGAGCGAATGTGCGGCGAGTTGGTGCGGCCGCAACTGGTCGTCATCGGCGAACCGACCAGCATGCAGATCGTCACGGCCCACAAGGGCATTCAGGGGTTTCGCACCGAGATTACCGGGGTCGCCGCCCATTCAAGCGCACCCCATCTGGGCGTGAACGCTATCAATTACGCCGCCGAGATAATCCGGTTCCTTGCCGAACTTGCGGCTGAAAAGCAGGCGCAAGGCGATCCAGAAAACGGCTTCCACCCCCCCTGGACAACATTCAATGTCGGCCAAATCCAGGGCGGTGAAGCGTTGAACATCATTCCCGAACATTGCGCCTTTAATTGGGAATTTCGGCCGCTGCCCGATGAGGATACGGCGGCGATCAAGGCGCGCTTCGATACCTTCGTCGCCGAACAGATCGAACCGCGCCTGCGCGCGGAAAACCCGTTGGCGACGGTGGTTACCCGGCCTCTTGCCGCGGTCCCAGCGCTGCACCGAGATGACAATTCGCCGGCGGAACGGCTGGCGCGCCACCTCACCGGCGCCAACACCACCCACACCGCGGCCTATGTTGCCGAGGCCAGTCAGTTCCAAGCCAATGGTATCCCCGCGGTCTTATGCGGCCCCGGCAACATCGATCAGGCCCACCAGGCAAACGAATGGATTGCGCTGGCCCAACTCGACGAATGCACCGATTTTCTGCGCCGCCTGCTTAACTGGGCCGAAACCGGCGCGCCGGTTCCTTAGATATTAACGCAGATATTTCCCGAGGAACTGAGGCACAGCGCGCTCCAACTCTGCATTCAGGTCTTTGGTCAATGTCTCGGTGATCGAGAACCAAACCTTGTCGCGGGCATCCAAGGTAATATTCTCCGGTACCGACCGCGTGCGCCTGGCATCGGCATGGGCCACGCCAAGCCGATTCCCATTGAGATCGAATATTTCGAGCCGCACCGCCAATATGGCGTCATAACGTTCCGATTGATCGACGGTGAGCGCGCCGCTAATCCCGGTCTTGCGCTTCAAGGGCGTCGAGATGACCGCGCCATTGTCGATGGTAAATACCGCGCGCCGGCCCGACGACCCGGCCAATTGCAGGCGGTCTTGCGCCCACTGCCGCGCCGCGGCCGCCGGCGCGACCGGCATCATATGTTCGACGTTCGGCGCCCGCAGGGTCGGCTGATACCCATCGACGATTTCTATCTCAGAAACATCGAGGGCGAACGTGCCGAGATGGGCATATGTCAACTGGGGAAACTTTGTCACCGGTGGCGCGTTGGTGCACGCCGCCAGCAATAGCACCACCGCCACAACCCAATTTCGAGGTGAAAATACCGTCACTGGCACCCTCCTTTGATTAGTTTCCGCGCTGATTTAACCATCGATTGCGGCAAATTCGTGATGGGCTAACGGGGCTCCAACGTCTCCGGATCGAACAAATAAAGCGCGTTGCAGAACTCGCAGGTCACCTCAACGGCGCCGTCGATGGAAAGATCTACCAGTTCCTCCTGGGGCAACTGATGCAGCACATGCAAAATGCGTTCTTCGGAACACCGGCAACCCCGGGTCAACCGGCGTGGCGGCGTCACCCGCAATCCCTCTTCGTGAAACAGGCGATAGAGGTAACGCCGGGGGGCGAGATCGGGGTCGAGCATTTCGGCGTCGGTTCCCGTCGCCATCAGCATCATGTTGCGGCGCCAGGGGTCGTCGCCATCGTCCGACGGCAATATTTCCAAAGCCTGGTCGGCGACCCGCTGCAACATGATACCCGCCGCCCGCCAGGCGCCGGTGCCGCCCGCGCGGCCGGCCGACACCATAACCGCGGCATCCATCTGCTGCGATTGGCGAAAATAATGCTGCGCGAATTCGGCCAGCGTATCGCCGACCAATTCCACCAATCCCTGATAACGTTCTGTGTTCGCGCCCTGATCGACGGTGAGCGCCAGATAACCTTTGCCCAGCAAGTCGCGGGCGGTCGGCGTGTCCAGCGTGTCCAATCGCTCGGCGTCGAACTTGGCGTAGGCGCGCAATGTAAACGTGGCGCCTTCATCGGTCGTGGTGATATCGACGACAACCAGCGACACCGGTCCATCGCCCTGCATCTGCAGGGTAAAAACCCCGTTGAATTTGAGCGCGCCGGCCAGCGTTGCGCTCATTGCCAAAGATTGCCCGACCAGAAGGGCGACGGGTTCAGGATAGTCGTGCCGGTTGAGAACATCGTCCGCCAACGGGCCAAGCCGCACCAGCCGGCCACTCAACGCCGGGCCGTGCGCGCGTCCCGCCTGCAGATTAAAGGGCTGGATTAAATCGTCGACCGGGAGCGAGTCATCGTCGATAGCGACTTCGCCGCCGTCAGGCATTTATGCCGTCCTGCCCGAGGCACCACATTAGAATGCTCTTTTGCGCCGGCAGCCGGTTTCCGGCTTCCTCCCACACCACCGATTGGGGGCCGTCGATAACATCGCCATCGACTTCGTCGCCACGATGGGCCGGCAGGCAATGCATAAAGATAGCGTCGCCTTTGGCGCGCGCCATCAGCGCCTTGTCGATGCGGTAGGGCGTCAGCAAGCTGCGACGTTCCTCGACCTGCGCATCGCCCATCGACACCCAGGTATCGGTTACCACGCAATCGGCGCCGTCAACTGCGGCATTCGGGTCATCGCCGATGCTCACCCGTCCGCCGTTGGCGTGGGCCCAATCGAGCAATTCAGCCGAATTCTGCAACGATGCCGGGCTGGCAAGGCGCAGCTCGAAATCAAACTTGACCGCGGCGTGAATCCACGAGGCCGCCACATTGTTGCCGTCGCCGCTCCACGCCACCACCTTGCCGGCGATCGGCCCCTTATGCTCCTCGAACGTCATCACATCGGCCATGATCTGACAGGGGTGGGAATCGTTGGTCAAACCGTTGATCACCGGCACGCTGGCGGCGTCGGCCATCTCGAACAGGTTTTCGGGCGCCGAGGTGCGCAGCATGATGGCGTCGACATATTGCGACAGGACACGCGCGGTGTCGCCGACAGTCTCGCCGCGGCCCAACTGGGTGCCCCCTTGATCGAGGACGACCGCGTGGCCGCCAAGCTGCTGGATCGCCACCTCGAAGGAGACCCGGGTGCGGGTACTCGGCTTCTCGAAGACCAACGCCAGCGTACGGCCGGGCAGCAACGACGGTGCGGACGCCTCCGACTTCAATGCCTGCGCGGTATCGAGAATGCCGCGCAGCGTGGCCGGATCGAGACGATCCAGATCAAGAAAATGGCGAATGTCAGTCATCGACGTACTATTAGCTGTTCGATTGCAGGTCGGCGCACGCGCTGTCCAACGCAGCGAGTATTACCTCAACCTCCGGCTCGCGGATGATCAGGGGCGGCAGCAGCCGTAATACGTTCTCGCCGGCAACCACCGTCAACAATCCGTGCTCGCGCGCCCGATCGCCCAGGGCGCCATTTGTGTGCGGATCACGCACCACCATGCCCAGCATCAAGCCGCTGCCGCGCACGCCTTCGATGATCTCGGGATAGCGCCCGGCCAAAGCTACCAGCCCGTCGCCGAGAAGCTTACCGATGCGCTCGACATCGGCCAGGAAGCCGTCTTCCAAAAGAATGTCGAGAGTCGCATTCGCCGCCGCCATGGCCAACGGGTTGCCGCCGAAAGTACTGCCATGGGTGCCCGGCGACATGGCCGCGGCGACGCGCTCGGTCGCCAAAACGGCGCCGCACGGAAAGCCGCTGGCGATGCCCTTTGCGACGGCCATGATATCCGGCGTAATGCCGGCCCATTCATGGGCGAACAGCTTGCCGGTGCGGCCAAAGCCGGTCTGCACTTCGTCGAGCACCAGCAGAACGCCGAACTCGTCGGCGGTGGCCCGCAGCGCCTGCAAATAGTCGCGCTCGAGCGGGCGAATACCGCCCTCGCCCTGCACCGGCTCGACGATAATCGCCGCGGTTTCCGGCCCGATGGCGGCGCGCAGTTCGTTCAGATTGTTCGGCGGCACAATATCGAAACCCTCGGCCCGAGGGCCGAAGCCATCCAAATGCTTAGGATTGTTCGCCGCCCCCAAGGTCGCCAATGTACGGCCGTGGAACGACCCCTCTAACGTAATCGCCCGGTAGCGTTCCGGCGCGCCGTTGACCGCTTGGAACTTGCGCGCGATCTTGATCGCACCCTCCATCGCCTCGGCGCCCGAATTGCAGAAAAATATCGCGTCGGCAAAACAGGCGGCGGCCAACCGCTCGGCGTAGCGGGTCTGGCCGGGAATCTCGTACAGGTTCGAGACATGCCACAGACGCTGCGCCTGTTCGGTCAGCGCCGCCACCAGCTTGGGATGGCTATGACCCATCGAGACGACCGCAATGCCGCCGGCGCCGTCCAGATAGCGCCTGCCATCGGTCGAAATCAGATACGCACCCTCGCCCCGTTCGAACGCGAGGGGTATACGCCCGTAAGTCTGCATGACGGCGTTCATGAGCAGCGATCCCTATTGTTTGGCGGTCCCGGGGCTGGTTCCCCGTCACGCTGAAAAAGGCCGTGAATATCGGTAAAGGCCGCGGCGAAGTCAACGCCAGCCTTGCCGCAACAGGGTATCGGCTAGCTCTTGAAACGGTAACCGATGGCGAAGAGCCGATAGCTGAGCGCCGATAACACCGTAATACAAACCAGGGTCACAGCCACGCCGATCAGCGGTTCGGTGTCGGCGCGCCCGGTGATACCGAAGCGCACGCCGTCGACGATGTAGAATATGGGGTTCGCCCGCGCCCAGGGCTGTAGCGCCACAGGCAGTTGGTCGAGCGAGAAAAATACCCCCGAGAGAAACACAAATGGCAGAAAGATGAATGTCTGCACGCCGGCCAAATAATCCCATTTGGGCGCCCACAACCCGGCGATCTGGCTGAACAGCCCAATAATGAGCGCGCCCGAAGCGCCAAAATACGCCAGCGCCAATGGCTGGGCAGGCACTTGTCCACCAAGCGGCAACAGCACCAACCATACGACGGTGCCGACCATCAAGGCGCCGGTGACCGACGCACCCGCATAGGCCACGACCAATTCACCCGGCGTGATCGGCGCCGTCGCCAGATCGCCGAATATCCCCTCGGACTTGTCGTAGACCATCGAAAAGGCCGCCGATTCGAACGCCCGTTCCAGAATGGCGACCGCGATTAATCCGGGGATCAGAAATTCCAGGAACGGCAAACCGAGGACGATTTTGCCCGAGCCGCCGACCACGAGGGCAAAAACACCGGCGAACAACAGCGCGCGAATGGCCGGCGCGGCCAAGGTAATGCCCCAAATTTTAACTCCGCGATGAACCTCGCGGCGATAGAAGGTCGCCAGGCCGCGCCCGTTGATGGCGCCGAAACGGCGCACCCGCGGCCGCCCGCGC
>JBLHHE010000058.1:0-8529 GCA_047616465.1 Alphaproteobacteria bacterium | reverse complement strand
GCGACGGCTGGACGTTGGTCGATACCGGCATGGCGATGGATGAAGCGCGCGAGGCGTGGCTTCAGGTCATCGCCGATCATCTCGGGGGACGACCGATCAACCGCATCATCGTCACCCACTTCCATTCCGATCACGCCGGGCTGGCCGGCTGGCTGACCGATCGCTTCGCCTCGCAACTGTGGATGAGCGAGACGGAATGGCGTCGCACCCGGATGCTGACCGGCGGCCCCGACAAGGCGTGGACCAATGACGTGTTGTCGTTCTTCCACCAGGCCGGTTGTCCGGAAGAAATGGTCACCGAAACCCATTCGCTTTGGTCTGGGTACAACAACCGCATGAGCCCGACACCCGACCTGCACACCACGATGAGCGAGGGCATGACCTTCGATATCGGCGAGCAAAATTGGCGGGTCCTGATCGGGCGCGGTCATGCGCCCGAGCATGTGTCGCTTTATTGCGCCGAATTAGACGTACTGATAGCCGGCGATCAGGTGCTGCCGCGAATATCGCCCAACATCTCTTTGTTTCCCGGCGATGGCGGCGACAACCCCTTGGGCGATTTTTTGATTACGACCGCATCGTTCCGCGCCCAATTACCCGACACCACACTTGTTCTGCCATCGCACAACGAACCATTTTATGGGCTGCACTTTCGCCTCGACGCCCTGGCGTCCCATCACGATGAGCGCCTCGACCACATGGCCGGCGTTTGCAATGAGCCTTCAACCGCCTACGGCGTCTCGCGGCAGTCGTTCTCGCGCGATCTCGATAGCCTGCAATCCAGCCTGGCGGTCACCGAAACACTGGCCCATCTCAACCATTTAATGACCCTAGGCCGCATCAACCGGGAAACAAGCGACGACGGCGTCTGGGTTCACGCCGCGTCGTAGGGATAGCACCGCCGCTATTTTTATTTTATATCCAGCCCAACGCACCATGAGCTTCCGGTCTCGACCGCTGGGCTTTGGGTTTCACCCGCAGGAACATGAGACAAGAGGATAAAATGAGCAAAATATTGGTTGCTATCGCCGACACGGTATTTCCCGACTGGAAACCGGCTGAGCAGGTACTTGCCGACTTGAACGTTGAGTTAGTAAGGGCCGAGAGTCCCGACAAGGACGCGATCCTTGCAGTTGCGCGCAACGCAGAAGCGGTGTTCGTCACCTACGCCCAGATGACCGCCGAAGTCATCGCCGGGTTAGAGAACTGCAAGGTCATCGGCCGGTTCGGCGTCGGCACCGACAATATCGACATCGAGGCCGCCACCAATGCCGGCATCGTGGTGACGTACGCGCCGCTCTATTGCCTCGACGAAGTGTCCGATCATGCCATGACGTTGCTGCTCTCGCTGGCCCGCAAGATCCCGTTTTCCGATTCGATGGTCAAAAGCGGACGCTGGGAGATGCCGGCGGTCGTACCCATCCGCCGCTTAAAAGGCCGCACCCTCGGCTTAATCGGAATCGGCAACATCGCCCAAGCTATCATCGGCAAGGCGCAGGCCTTCGGCATCAAGACCATTGCCGCTGATCCTTATGCGCCCGATGAGGTGTTCGCCAAGCACAACACCGAAAAGGTCGATTTGGACCAGCTCTACGCGCGGTCGGATTATATATCGGTCCACGCGCCGCTGACCCCGGAAACCCAGAACATGTTCAGCACCGAGGCGTTCAGCAAAATGAAAAACGACGCGTTGCTGATCAACACCTCGCGCGGGCCGTTGGTCGACATCGAGGCGCTGGCCAAAGCGCTCAACGCCGGCGAAATCGGCGGCGCCGCGCTGGACGTCATGCCCCAGGAACCGCCGGCCGCCGACAACCCGCTGTTCGGGCGCGACGACGTTATTCTGACACCGCACACAGGGTTCTATTCGGAAGACGCCCTGCTCGACCTGCAAACCACTGTGGCCACCGATGTCGCGGCGGTGCTGGGCGGAGAGCGGCCGAAATATCCGGTCAATCCGAAGGTGCTGGACGCATAGAATCAAACCCAAAGAATATTACGGATCGGGGAGTGAGATACAATGAAAGCAATGGTACTCGGCGCCCCTAGCGCGGTCAGCCTGGAAGACGTCGCAAAGCCCACCACGGACGCCGGCAAGAGCGTCGTTCGCGTCACACATTCCGGCGTCTGCGGCACCGACCTGAAAATCTTCACCGGCGGAATCCCGGCCCAATATCCCCTGATCATGGGCCATGAGATGATCGGCGAAGTGGTCGAGGCCGCCGGCTCCGACAGCCCCCAGGCTGGGGCGCGGGTGATCGTCGATCCGGTGCTGTATTGCGGCGCCTGCTTTCATTGCGAAATTGGCCAGACCCAGCTCTGCCCCAATGGCGGCTTGATCGGGCGCGACCAGGATGGCGGCTTCGCGGAATATGTCGCGGTGCCGCCGAAAAACGTATTCGCCATGCCCGACACAATCTCGGACCGCGAGGCGCCGTTGATCCAGGTGCTAACCACGGTCATGCACGCCCAGCAATTGGCCGCGGTCGAGCCAAGCGACACCGTGGTGATCCTCGGCCTGGGCGTTGGCGGCTTGCTTCACGTCCAGCTGGCGAAAGCCCGCGGCGCTAAAACGATCATCGGCATTACCCGCAGTGCCTGGAAACGCGAAGTCGCCGATAGTCTCGGCGCCGACATCACCTTGGCGCCCGACGAGAATACGAAACAGCTTGTGCTCGACGCGACCAACGGGCTGGGCGCCGACCTGGTCATCGAATCTGCCGGCAAACTTTCGGTCCTGGCCCAGGCGATGGATCTGGTGCGCCTCGGCGGGCGCGTGCTCGGCTACGGTATCCACACCAACACCGAAGGCGCGCTGCCGTTCTACGACATGTACTTCAAGGAAATTCAGTTCATCAACGCGCGCGCCGCCACCGACAAGGATTTTGCCGCCTGCCTGGAATTGATGGGCAGTGGCGCGATCGACCTAAAGCCGCTGATTAGCGATGTCCTGCCGCTCGATCAGCTCGGCCAAGCCATGGAAATGGTCGGCACCGACGCCCCCCAACGCATGAAAATCATCATGGAACACGTCTAGGGGTGTAAAATCCTCTCCCGGCGGGAGAGGGGCTTGCCGCCTGTTCGTTCAAATCAGGCAGCGGCCTGCTTGAGCGGGTCTTTTTTGAGGACGATTTCGCCGTTCGGCCCCTGCTCGAGACGGGTTACCGCGCTCCAGTTCTGATTGTCGGTGTCCTCAAAATCGGTGCGGTAGTGAGCGCCGCGGCTTTCTTCGCGCGCCAACGAGGCGGTGGCGAGCAGACGGCCCAACAGCGCCAGATTTGTGACCGACAGGGCGCTTTCCAGCTCCTGTCCTCTGACTTTTTCGGAATCACGCGCTTCGTCGGAAAGCCTCATGCGGGGAATTTCCTCGGCCTCGATCTGAGCGTATTCGGTAAGTGCGGCGTTGCAGCCCTCGGCGCTGCGGATGGAGCCGAGCTGTTCATGGGCCAGCATGCGGCAGCGCAGGCGAACGTCTGCCTGTAACGGCCCCTCATCGCGTCCGATCAAGTCGGCAAGAAAATCGTTTGCCTCGTCGGGCACATCGAGTTTGCCCGTTGTGCCGCCTTCGGTTTTAGCCAGCGCGGCCGCCGCCTTGCCGGCCCGGCGGCCAAATACCAGCGCGGAAGACAAAGCCGATCCGCCGATCCGGTTGCCGCCGTGAATGCCACCGCCGGTCTCGCCAGCCGCCCACAAACCGTCCAACGGCGTCTTGCCATCAACGTTGATTTCAAGCCCGCCGAGCCAGGTATGGCTACCCGGCGCCACTTCCAGCGGCGTCTTGGTGATGTCGATCCCCCGGTGCAGACAGGTCTTATAGACGTGGGGGATTTGCTTCTGGATGGTCTCCATGGGCACTTCCGTGGCGTCCATGAAGATACCGCCGGTCAGGCCGGCGCGGCCGGCGTGAATTTCCTTGGCCATCGCCAGGATAACTTCGCTACGGGTGCTGCGTTCCGCGGTATCGGGAAAATAACGCTTCAAAAACAACTCGCCGTCGCGGTTGCGGAACACGGCGCCGGCATTGATGAACCCGGTGGGATGGGGCGCGAAGCCGAACAGTTCCTCGGGCGCGCAGCACATGGCCTGGAAGTCGATCATCTCGATGCCCAGCAACGGCACACCGGCGCGGAACCCCATCACGTAGCCGTCACCGGTCACCTGGGGCGGATTGTCGTTGACGTAGAACAGGCCGCTGCCGCCGCCGGTGGACAGGATAATCTGCTTGGCCGAATAGGCGACGAGAGACCCCTTGCCATAGTTGACCCCCCAGGCACCGACCGCACGTCCCCCCTCAACGATGAGATCGACGATGGAGGTATTGGCATGCTGGCCGATGCGTTGATCAGGCCGTAATTTTTTCGCCAGAGTCTTGGTGACCATGTTGCCGGTGGTGTCGAAATGGTGGACCGCGCGCGGCTTGCTGTGGTTGGGAAACATTTTGAGGTCGAGGTCGCCATCGTCGTTGGTGACGAACTCGGCGCCCCATTCGCGCAAATCGTTGACCACGTCGATGATGCCTTCGCACCAGGCACCCGCCAACTCGGGATTGATCAGCTCGCCGCCCTGTTCGAGAATTTCCGCCAGGTGAAGCGCCGGGCTGTCGCCCGGTCCCATGGCAGCGGCGAAACCACCGCGCGCTACGGATGTCGTGCCGCTCGGCGGGCGGCTTTTGCCAGCCAGGATGACTTCGACGCCGGCATCGGCGCATTCGAAGCACGCCATCGCGCCCGCGGCGCCGCCGCCGACCACAAGGACATCGGTTTCATAATGTTCGACGGGAATATCAAGTGCCACGGGAAGCCTCTCTAAATATGACGGCGTAGTGCGCCTTATGCCTGCATCAATCGTAAAAACGAGTCGAGGCAGGCGTCGGCGAATTCAGGATCGTTGATGTGGAGGTCGAGCTCTTCGATGCGGCCCTTTTTCAGATGCTGTCCTAGCACAGTGGCAAATACCGCGTCGACTTCCGGCTGGTCCCAGGGACCGGCATCGTTGCCCGCGAGATCGTGGGTCCGGCGCTTGGTATGTTCGCTGTAGCCGCGCTTGGGAATGAGCACCACAAACTCGCCCTGCGCCTGGTTCAACCGGTCGGCCATCAGACGCCCTAACGCTTCGCACTCCTGCGCGTTCGTGCGCATCAGGATGTTCTGGGCGTTGTATTGGAAGAACTCCCGGTCGGCGAATTTCTCCGGCACCATGCCGACCCAGAAATTCGAATGGTCGATGGCGCCGGGGACAATAACCTGGGGCAAACCCGCGGCGCTCGCCGAGGTCAGCCGGGTCTCGCCGGCGCTATAGACACCATCGACCAGTAAATCGGTCAGCTCGTGGGTCGTAATGTCGACCACCCCGGCCAATTCGCCCTGCTGCGCCAGGGATTCGAGCGCCTTGCCGCCCGGGCCCGAGGCGTGGAAATGGATGACCTCGTATCCCAACGCCATCAGCCGATCTGTCACCCGGTCGACACAGCCAGCGGTGCCGCCGAACGACGACACACCGATCAACGGCGGTTCGTTTTCTCTCGTCTGCCCTTTCGCCGCCCGCGCCAAAGCCATCGCGGCAACCGCGTTGGCGGCATTCTCGAGCACGCCGCGGGTGATCCGGTTAAGGGTAAAATCGCCGATCGACGGGAACATAGCGATATCGCTTTCCGCGACGTACCATTGCACCGCTGCGGTGGCGGCCACGGCGCTGACCATCGCTTTGGGCACCAGCGGCGGCAGCGCGCGCATCATGGAACACGCCATCGATGTACCGTTGGCGCCGCCCAGCCCGATGACCCCGGCGAACGCGCCCGATCGGCACCGCTCGCGCAAGATGCTCGACCCGCCCGCGACCATAATTTCCGCCGCCCGGTTGCGGTCCAACTCGGCCAAGCCTTCCCAACTGGCGCCACCCACCTGGGCCAGCTCGCCGCCGGTAATGTCGGCGCCGGCAACGCCATGGGGGCGTAGTGACACATCGACAAGCCACGGCTTCACGCCGGCGCGGGCCAGCGCATCGCAGACAAATTGCGCCTCCGCACCCTTGCTATCCAATGTTGCTAAAACCGCTACCGCGACTTCGGCCACAGCAAACTCCTATGTTTAGCTAACGCCGCTCGGCATCCACCGGACTTCGCCGGCAACGCCATCGACAGCGACCATCGCGCCGTCGGCAATCTGTTGCGTGGCGTTGGGAACGCCAAGCACCATGGGGATGCCCCGTTCGCGTCCCAGGGAAGCAAGGTGCGAGGTGCTGCCGCCCAACTCCGCGATGATCCCCGAAACCCGTGGCAGAATGCTGGCCAGCGCCGGTCCGGCGACCTTGGTCACCAGGATATCGCCGGGATTAATGCGGGAAATTTCGCACTCGCAACTAACGACGCAGGCGCGCCCCGAGGCCCAGCCGATACCGCCGGGATGGCCGCGCAGGCTGGGTTTACCGTGCCAGATTTCATCCGGAACCGTGGCTTCGCGCACATGCAGCGGCCGGGCCTGCAGCATCTTGACGCCATCGCCGTTTGCGGCCCATTCGATTTCCACCGGCTGGCCCATCATGTCCTGGGCGATTTTCATATAACCGGCAATTTCTTGAATCTGTTCTGGCGTAAGGCACTGTTCCTTATCGGCGTGATCGTGTGAATGTTTCTTGACCGGTGCGCTGCCGCCGTGATGGACGTGGCAATGGGCGCTATGTGCAAATTCCTGCCCGTTCACGACTTCCAAAAGTTCGCCATCGGCCGACAGATCGTAGCGGTCGGGCACAACCTCGCCCTGCGCCAGCGCTTCGCCCAAGCCCCATGTGGCGCTAATCGACATGCCGCCATCCGACGTCTGGCTCAGACCGCCCCCCGACGCGTCGGCTTCGACCAAGGGCTGCACCAGCACGGCCATAGCCGTATCGATGGCTTTAATATCCTTGTCGTCCATGTAACGCATGGCCCGCGGCGACCACAGCGCGCCCCAACAGGCGCGCAACGAGGTCAGAAAATCCTCCTCGTTATCGATGCCGAGAAACGTCTGAAACTGGCCGGCGAAGGACGAACCCTCGGTATCTTCCATCAGCGACGAGGATCGCACGGCGACCCGCCCGCCGCACTCGGCAACCAGCGCACGATAGGCGGTGAGCAACTCGGCTTCGATCTCGGGCGCGATCGGTTCGGAAAACAAGCCGATGCGAACGTCCGCGACATGGCCGCGCGATTCCATAAAGGGCAGGCTCACGGCTTTTTCGGCCGTCTCGGTGAGCCCCAGGGATTCAAGCTGATGGCAATAGGCGTCGGCGCCGAGGCAGAACCCGCCGGGTGTGGGCAGGCCGCCATGGGCCAGCACCGCCTGGTTCGCGGTCTTGGGACCAAAACGATCCGCGTCGGCGGCGGCCGGATCGGCAAGGTTTACGACGAACGTGGTCATCAGACCTAATACTCCTTGAACTAGGAACGGCCGGACGAAAAATTCGCCCGGCCGTTTAACTTTTCCCGTACTTGACCGAACCGGTACCTAGTGGGGCATCGGGTCGACGACGGTGATTTGGTTGACCGGGAAGTTGGTGATGATCTCCACATCGTCGTCGTGGACGATCAGCATCTCCTCAATTCGAACCCCGAACTTGAACGGAACGCCGTGCTGAGTTTCCAGCGCAAACACCATGCCCGGCTTAATCTCGATCGGATGGTCGAGCGACCAGATACGCGAGATGACCGGCGGATCGTACTGAGCGAGACCCAGACCATGGCCCCACAAGTTAGCGGCAGCCTGATCTTCCTCGTCGTAGCCCCAAGCCTCTTTAGCCGACGGCCATTTCAGAGCGATCTCGCGGGTTGTCGTACCCGCCTTCACTGCGCCGATGGAATCGTACAGCCAACCGAGGGCTACCTCGTAGACGTCTTTCATCTCCTGGGTCGGCTCGCGGCCCACACAATAGGTGCGGTAGTAGCACGACTTGTAACCGTTCCAGGTTAGCGCCGCCAAATCCATGAAGACGATGTCGCCCGGCTGGATGATGCGGTCGCCGAAGTTACGCCAGTTCGGCCAGGTGTTCGGACCCGAGGACACGATGACGTCCTCGACGTCTTCCATACCCGGAATGTCGTAGAGGAACTTCATGATATGGGCGGTCACCTGGTTCTCGGTGATACCCGGCTTCAGGAATTTCATGCATTCCCAATGAGCCGCGTCGCCGATGGCGCCAACGATGCGCGAGCATTCCTGTTCGTCGACATTCTTCACCGCGCGGGCATCCATCATCGGCGACATACCATCGACCCACTCGATTCCCACTTCGTTGAAATGGGTAATCATGTTGATGTCGATGAAATCGACGCCGAGCTTCTCGCCGGCAACGCCGAAGCGCTTCATTTCTTCCAGGATCGCGTTGGTAAACTTGGTCACCTGTTGCGTCGAGGCCGGACCGGCCGCGCCTTTGATCCAGGCATAGGAATAACGGATATTCTCCGGCGGGATCCAAGGCGCATGGCGTTCGACCTGCGCACCGATATCGCCCTGTTCGAACAGAACCGGGGCTGCGTCGCCGCACAACAGCGCGTAG
>JBLHHE010000057.1:0-8551 GCA_047616465.1 Alphaproteobacteria bacterium | reverse complement strand
CGCGGTGCTCGCCTCGCTCAAATAGACGACCAGGTTTATTTGGTCACCCAAAGGTTCGCAGCTTCCCTGGATCAATTCGACGTGCACGATATCGCAAACGCCAGCCCACCCTTGGACATCGTACTTATCGCTGCGCGCGATTGTCACCCACTGTTTCTAATCGGATTGCTGAATCGAGCAATAACCGCTGCGTATGCAGGGGTCGGACGTGGTGCCGCGGCAACCGTTAAACTCTTCCCGGCCTCCCGCGGAGGCCGGCGAAACGAAAAGGCCAACGAGTAACAAACCGAAAATCCCGGTAAGAAATTTACCCAAAATCAAACTGCATCCTCCTAGAACCAGGAGCGCACGCCACTTCTCCAGGTAAAAAATCATTTTGACACATTCAGCTAGTACCCAAAGCCCCACGCGGACGGCAAACATTGTGTTATTCGTGTGATAGTGAAGTTAATAGTTTGGCCGGGTAATATTAATAAAAATATATAGTTAACAGATATTTAGGGGAATTTTCAAACTGTCGACCTCGCCCTTCGAGACGCCGCCCTTCGGGCGGCTCCTCAGGGTGAGGACATCTGGAAGATTGCTAGATTTTCTCATCCTGAGGGCGAGCGAAGTGAGTGTCTCGAAGGACGAGAAAATCTCCCCTCGGTCATATGCGATTGCCCTGCCTCGAGGGGGAGGGTCGGGGTGGACGCCGCGATACGCGGATTAAACGAAGATTATTCGACAAAAATTGCCCGGGGGCGCGTTTAAGCTGTCGGCGAGCCGCAATTGCTGCGCTATAAAGCAGTAACGAACAACGATGCCATAAGGCATCCGAACCAATTTTAAACGTTCCAATCGGGGGAGAATAAAATGCCAAAAATGACAGGCGCCCAAGTCATGGCCGATATGTTGAAGGGCTATGACGTCACTCATGTGTTCTTGGTGCCGGCTGTGCTGCGCACGACAATGGTCGAATTGGAAAAACGCACCGAGATCAAACGCTTGCACGTTCACTCGGAAAAGACCGCGGCCTATATGGCCGACGGTTACGCCCGCGCCACCGGAAAACCGGGCGTGTGCATGGCCCAGGTGATCGGCGCGCTTAATCTGGCTGCCGGCCTGCGCGACGCCCATCTGGCGCATTCCCCGGTCATCGCCATGACCGGTGGCCGCGATCCCAGCACCAAGTTCCGCGGCGTCTATCAAGAAGTCGACGATGTGCCGGCCTTCGAGCCGGTGACTAAATTCAATGCGACCGTCGATAACGTCGAACGCTTTCCCGATATGGTTCGTCAGGCTTTTCGGGTCGCGACGACCGGTACGCCGGGGCCGGTGCATTTGCAGTTCCGCGGCAATGAAGGCCAGGTCGATGCCGAAGAAGCCGATATGGAAGTGCTGTGCGAGGAAATGTTCTCCCATGTAACGCCATTTCGCGCCGAGCCGTCCGAAGCTTCGGTACGCGCGGCGCTGGTCCAACTCGAGGCGGCTGATCGTCCGGTTATCGTTGCCGGTGGCGGCGTGCGGGCCTCGGGTGCGGAAGCCGAGCTGGTGGCTCTGGCCGAGCGCCTTAATATTCCGGTCGCCACATCGCTCAACGCCAAAGACGCGATCTCGGGGTTTCACCCCCTGTCGGTCGGTGTCGTTGGCACTTATTCGCGCGAAAGCGCCAACCGGATCGTCAACGAGGCCGATCTGGTCTGTTTCATCGGCACCACCGCCGGCGGCATGACCACCCATTTCTGGCAGGTTCCACCGATCGGCGTTGCTGCAATCCAGATCGATCTGCAGCCGGAAACTATTGGCCGAAACTACCCGCTGAAGGCGGCGGTTCAGGGCGACGCGAAAGTAACGTTGTCACGCATGCTGTCGCTGACCAATGCAGAATCGGCATCCCGGCGCACCGGTTGGGTGGCGCGCGCTGCCGCCGTCGTCGCCGAGTGGCGCAGCACCTATGCCTCCCTCCTCGAATCCGATGCGGTTCCGACGCGTCCCGAGCGTATCTGTAAGGAGTTGACCGATCATCTGCCCGACGATGCCATCGTTGTTGCCGATACCGGCCATGGCGGCATGTGGATGGGCGGCATGTACGATATGCGTACGCCGACCCAAAGCTATATGCGTAGTGCCGGCCATCTGGGCTGGGCGTTTCCCGCGGCGCTGGGCGCCAAATGCGGCGCGCCGGACCGTCCGGTGTTCGCCTTCACCGGCGATGCCGGGTTCTGGTATCATATCGGCGAGATCGAGACCGCCGCGCGCTGGGGCATCAACACGGTAACCCTGGTCAACAACAACAGCTCGGGTAACCAGTCCAAGCGCGGGTTCGACCGGGTTTATGGCGGCCAGCAAACCGAAGAGGCGCTGCGCCTGTGGCACTTCACCGATGTGAACTTCGCCAACATCGCCGAAAATATGGGTGCGGTCGGTATTCGGGTTGAGAAACCATCTGAGTTGCAGGGCGCCCTGCAACAGGCCTTTGAAGCCAACCGGCCGGTGATCATCGACGTGACCACCGACATCGACGCCCTGGCGCCGTTGGCGGTGACGTGAGAGCGCAGTTGCCGGCTTAATTTTTTCGCGTGTTGCGGTTCAGCGTTGCCGAAGGCGGCTCGCCGAACGCCTTACGGTAATCGCCTGAAAATCGCCCAAGATGGAAAAAGCTCCACTTGATGGCGATTTCCGTGACCGTGACCTGAGCCGGGTCGGCCGCCAGTAAATCGGCGATCGCTCACTGACGCCCGACTGTTCGGCCAGCGTTCCCATGCTGATTGTCTGGGTGCATCAGCTGCCATTTAACCTCACGGTCACTTGCAGGTAATGGAGGTTTATCCCGCGAGCCTTTCTGAGCGGAAGCTCTGTGGCGGTAAACCTGAGTGATCTTTAAATGCTCGTGAGAAGTGACTGCGGCTGGAATATCCGACGGTCCTAGCTATCTCGTCAATTGACGAGTTCTCGATCTCCAGCAATTGCGCGGCGCGCTGCATACGGACGTGGTTGACAAAGTTCATGGGTGTACGTCCAAAGGAATCGGAAAAATGCTCGGCGAAGGCGGATCGGCTCATGGCCGCGGTTTCGGCTAGAGACTCGACCGTATAGTCGGCGCCGGGGGTGTCGAGGATCATGTCCACGACCCGGCCCAGGCGCTCGTCCTGAAGCGCCATGAGCCAGGGCAAAGCACCTTCACCCTGGCTTGGGAGACGCCTAAAAAGATGAACGAGGCACTGCGTCATGAGGGCGGCCGTCATTGCATCGCTGCCGGCAATTGCTTGGGATTGCTCCGCTAGAATGCCTTGAAACGCAGGGAGCGCCGCCGGATTGCTCGACAGGTCGACGGCGAGCACGTCATGGAGGTGATCGAAAAGATCCAGCGATGGGCCATAGCGAACGCTTACGATGCCGCAACCGACGACCAGGTCAGCTTGTTCTCTCGAACCGGCGATAATTTCACAGACCTGCTCGCCTGACGGTGGGACATCGATCCGCAGTTCGTCACGGATATCACCGCTGGACTCCAGTATATGCTTGGTGCCACTCGGGACGACTGCGAGGGACAGGGGGGCTATCGGATGCGCGTCGCTGCGCGGTCCGTACAGCACGCCATTCCCCTCCAACACGAAATGGAACAACAATCCCGGTGGTCCCGGCAAATGAATCCGCCAGCCTTCACTCAACGTGCAAATTGCAAAGGGCTTAACGTGGACCGATAGATTTGACAGTAATTTATTGAGCAGCATCGTATGAGCTTAGTCGGCGTAAAAGTCGGCGGCAAGCAGCGCGTGGACGATGATGCACGCCTTCCGGTCCAATCGGCACATCCAAAATTGTATTTGTAGTCATCGGCGGTGGTCTGGCGGTCGATGAACATTTTGTACAAATACTCTGAGCCAGGAGGCAGATATGAACGACAAAGTTTTGCTTGATCCCACGGACCTCGTTGCCCGACTAGATGGTGGCGATATCATTATGATCGATACGCGTGATCCTGAGAGCTTCGCAGCCGGCCACATACCCGGCGCCGTGAATGCCCACGACATATTCACCTATCTTGCGACCTCGACACCCGAGGGCCAGAAGGAACTGCAATCGAAATTCGCCGAGATTTTCGGTAACGCGGGTCTTTCGGGCAAAGAGTTGGCGGTCGTCTATGAGCAGTCGATGAATACCGGTTTCGGTCAGTCCTGCCGTGGCTACTACCTGCTTAAATTCCTCGGCTATCCGCGGGCAGCCGTGCTCCACGGCGGGTACAAGGCCTGG
The DNA here is from genome assembly GCA_047616465.1 of Alphaproteobacteria bacterium. GTDB lineage: Bacteria > Pseudomonadota > Alphaproteobacteria > UBA6615 > UBA6615 > JABDJY01. The sequence goes on along the minus strand of JBLHHE010000057.1, from coordinate 4,315 downwards.
ACCGACGCTGGTCTGCCAACGACCACCGAGGCATCAATCCCGGAACCCAAGCCGTTTCCCGTCGATCCCCGAGCCGCGAACCTAATCGTCGATGTCAAAACGATGCTCGAAGCGGTAAATGATCCGAGCATTATCAAGCTCGATGTTCGAGATGTGGATGAATGGATCGGCGCCAGCTCGTCGCCATATGGTGCAGATTTTTGTCCGCGAAAAGGCAGAATTCCGGGTGCGCGTTGGCTCGAGTGGTATCGCATGATGAAGCCGGGCCAAGACGGCCCTGTCTTTAAAACCAAAGACGAGATTGTGGCTGAATGCCAGACGGTTGGCATAACGCCGGATACGCCCGTGATCTTGTACTGCTTCAAGGGCGCGCGGACCTCCAACACCTTCATCGCCTTGAAAGAGGCCGGCGTAAAGGATGTCCGCACTTATTTCGGATCATGGAATGAATGGTCGCGTGACTCGTCGTTGCCGATTGAAGAGGGATCGCCCGCTTGGGCGGGGTCCAGTTGATTGGCTTAGATAAGTATTCTCCTCGTGTGTTCTGGGAAAGGAATTGCCAAGTTCCCAGGCTATTCCTGCAACCAGGGTCGCCTTGCGAAAGTTGCGCACCCTGTAAAAACCCCAATCACTAACACGTGAGGTGTAACGCCGATGTTTCGGAGTAAAATTCCGACTGGGGAGACGTGTTACCGAACCAATTTCACTTTTCGAGCCGATATACAGGGCGTTCGTCAGGCATGGGAGTGCTGTGAAATAGAGGCGTTGGTTCACTTCCCCGTGTCTGCAAGAAACATCAGTAAACAAACGGAGGAAACATAAAATGTGTGACTATCACGACCACGACGATAGCGATGAAGCGGCCGAAGGCACGGAAGATAAACCGGTCGGACGCCGTAATTTTCTGAAAGCCGGTGCTGCTGCTGGCGTTGCTGTCAGCGCCGCGACACTTGGATCGTCGAGCGTCCAGGCGGCAGGTAATCCGTACGCCGATCCGGAAAAAGCCGCGCTGCCGTCGTCGGACATGGTGCTCGATCTGAAACGCACCGCGTTGGTCGTTACCGACCCTCAGATCGATTTCCTAAGTCCTAACGGAGTGACCTGGGGTGTCGTCGGCAAAAGCGTCGAGGAACAAGGTACCGTTGCCAATCTCGGCAGACTGTTCCGGGCCGCCAAGGCTGCCGGCATCGTCGTCGCCATTTCACCGCACTACTACTACCCGACCGACAAGGGTTGGATGTTCGAAGGCGGTCTCGAAAAGCTGATGCACAAGATCGGCATGTTCGAACGCAAGGGCACCCATACGATGGACGGCTTCGAGGGCTCGGGAGCCGACTTCATGCCCGAGTACAAGGAGTTCATATTCGACGGCAAGACCATCATTACGTCGCCGCACAAAGTGTATGGTCCGCAGGCCAATGATCTCGCGCTGCAGCTTCGAAAGAACCGTGTAGACCAGGTCATTCTCGCGGGCATGTCAGCCAATCTGTGTGTCGAATCTCACCTCCGCGACATGCTCGAGCAGGGCCTGGAAGTTGCTGTCGTACGTGATGCAACTGCCGCGGCGATGCTGCCCGAAGGCGACGGCTATCTAGCTGCCATCACCAACTTCCGCTACATCGCCAACGCGTTATGGACAACGGAAGAGACTGTTAAGCGCCTTAACGGCTAGGCCAATTTGTCACAACGCCAAAGCATTCATTGGAGATCTGAATTATGAACATCAAAAGTATTCTATCCATCGTGACCGTCGGCCTCGGTACTGGATTATTATCCACGACAGCCAGTGCAGCACCGGATACCTCACTCGTTTTGCAAATGTTGGGGGAAGGCACCCAAGTCGGGACTTTGGCCGAAGTCTCGAAACGGACGGGTGTCGATCTCAGCGGCAAAGATCTGGGTTTTGCGTTGACCGATTTTGCTTGTCACGAAATGCCGTTAATCGACCCGGCGTCCAAAATGCAGTTAGGTAAAGGTATCGATTGTTTGGCCGGTATCACGCCCGACGGCAATGGCGGCATGACCCTGACGGGCGTATCGATTTTCATGCTGCCGGGTGGGATTATTATATCGAGAGGCGAGACCAGCTTGCCCGCATTTATCAAAGGTGTGGGATCGGGCGACGGTAAACGCTCGCACATCACAGGCGGCATACCGACGACTGACAACATCGTTGCGACAACCGGTGATTTCGCCGGTATGGTCGGCAAGGCGCGCCTATCGGGCATGATACGTGCTGGCGGTAAAAAAATGGTCTTCGACTGCCTCTTCGTGATCGATTTGAAGAGCGCCTAGGACAGCGTTTCATCGAAAGCAAAGGACTTTTCTGACAATAGGAAGTCGTAAAAAGCACCGGGGTAAATCCCCGGTGCTTTTTATCAGGTTGGTTGGATGAAACGATGCTCCCGTCCTGCATATGCGTTCCCATTGGAACGGCGTTTGTATATCTCTAATTCCGGTATCATTGTATTAGCCTGTAATTGAATGCAGTATTCAGATCGCAGTAACATTTTAGAATGTGCGGTCTATGAGCACAGGGGTGAAAATGGGAATTCTCGACAGTTTATTTGGCGGTAAAAAGGAAACAGCCGCTGCGTCGGCGCCTGCCGCACCGGCAGCCAGCAACGGCGAAACCGCACCGGCGTCGAATGGCGGCGATGGCGCGTGGGACACAATATCTGCCGCTCAACGCATGGCGTGCCCGGTGGCGCCGATTGAGGAAGATGAGGCGACCGGCGAAATTGCCGAAATCTACGATGCGGTTAAGAAGGCGATGCAGGTACCGGTGGTGCCGAACATCGACAAGATACTGGCTAACTCGCCGCAGGCATTAAAGGGAACCGTTGGCCTGATGGACGATCTCTATATGGCGTCGAGCCTGCCGCAGCCGGTGGTCGCCATGCTGCTGTATTCGATTTCCCTCGCCCGCAGTTGTCAGTATTGCAGTTCGTTTCACCGCCTGACCTGCCGGATGGTTGGCGTCGACGAGTCGATGCTCGCCGCTGTCGGCAACAATCTGGGTTCAGTAACGCCGGAACGGGTACAGGCGATTGTTGCTTTCGGCGTGAAGGCGGCGATGTCGTCGAACGAACTGACGGATGGCGACTTCGACAAGCTGCGCGATATGGGTATCAGCGATGCCGAGATTGTCGAAATCGTCGCGTTGTCAGGAATGGGCGTCTATCTTAATATCGTTGCCGACGCGCTCAAAATCGAAGTGGACGATATGATTAAGCAAGGACTGGCTGCTTAGCTGCGGATGTCATTGGATCAAGCACAGACAGAACGTAAGGCTCAGGAATCCTGGCAGGCCCAAGCCGCGCGCTATGCTCTGCTGTTCGATATTGTCCTGCTGATCGCGAAGTCGAAGAGCTTGGACGATCTGCTATCGCAATCGGTCAACAAGATTAAATGGGTATTCGACTTCGATCGTTGCACGCTGGCTCTGAGCAACGAAGACGACGAGACCTACCGCTTGGACACGCTGCTCGACACGCGCCGCAGCGCTGGCAAAGTGACGATTGATTCTGTGCCGCTCTCGAACGGACTGCCGGGCGAGGTTATTCGTACCGGACAGATGCGGTTCCACAACGAACTGCAAAAATCGATCGGCGAGATATCGAGCATTGTCGACCCTGCGATCGCCAGTGGAGAACTTGGATCTCTATTGGTAGTCCCGCTAGAGGCCTATGGGCGGGTGCTAGGGGCGTTATCGTTCAGCGCCGTCCGGCCAGAATGTTTTAATGACGAAGATGTGAAAGTTGCGGTTCAGTTCGCAACCCATCTGGGACTGGCGATCGATCGTTGGCAGGTCACGCACGAGCGCGAGCGCGCCGAGGCGGAACTCGCGCGCATGGTCGAAGAAACCCGGAAAGCCCAACTGGATGCAGTTTCGTCGCGGGTGCAGTTAGGCGAAGCGATCGAAGCCATTTCGGAAGGCTTCGCGCTGTTCGACGCCGACGACCGGTTGGTCATGTGCAACGGCGTCTACCGCCACTACTTCGACAGCGTTTCCGAAATGGTGACCCCCGGCACCCGGTTCGTAGATTTTATGCGTACCGCGTTGGAGCGGAGAATGTTTCCTCTGGTTGGGGACGTAGGCGATATCGATGCATGGCTCGAAAAGGTGCTGGAACGCCGCGCCGAACACCAAGGAACGCGTGAGCAGTATATCGACGGTGATATTTGGCTGCAGATCAGCGATCACCAAACAGCAGAAGGCGGCACGGTATCGACCTACACAGATGTTACCGAGCTTAAAAATCGCCAGAAGCAGCAGCAGGAATTGATCGACCAATTACAAGTTGCGCATACC
>JBLHHE010000056.1:0-8588 GCA_047616465.1 Alphaproteobacteria bacterium | reverse complement strand
GTGTGGGAAGCAGAAAATCCACGCGCAATTCAGTGATTAACCGAGCGGGTGCAAGAATTACCGGTCTAACATGTGGGACGGTTGACTGAACCGCGCGAACCGGGAAAGCTCCAACCCGTACTAGGTCATTATACAGCATGAACAAACAGAGCCGCCGCAAGCGGCCAGGTTGGGGAAAAAAGTCATGACAATTCGCTTCGATAATCGGGTCGCCATCGTCACCGGCGCCGGACACGGGCTGGGTCGCAGTTATGCGTTGGCGCTGGCCGCGCGCGGCGCCAAAGTCGTCGTCAATGATATCGGCGGCGCCATCGACGGCAGCGGCGGTTCGCAGACGCCGGCAGAGGCCGTGGTCGCGGAAATCGCCGCGGCGGGCGGCGAAGCGGTGGCCAATTACGACAGCGTCGCCGACCGGGCCAGTGCGGCGAACATCGTGGCAACCGCCGTCGATGCGTTCGGCACCGTCGATATTTTGATCAACAATGCCGGCATCGTGCGCGACAAATCATTCCACAAGATCGCGCTCGACGATTATGAGTTTGTCGTCCAAGTGCACCTCATGGGTTCGGTCTACGTTACCCACGCCGCCTTCCCGATCATGCGCGAGAAGGATTACGGCCGCATCCTCATGGTGACCTCGAGCGCCGGGATCTACGGCAATTTCGGCCAGTCCAATTACGGCGCCGCCAAAATGGGCGTGGTCGGGTTGATGAACACCCTCAAGGTCGAGGCCGCACGCAACAATATCAAGATCAACACCATGGCCCCGCTAGCAGCAACGCGGATCGCCGAACCGTCGGGCATCTTCGACGAGTACGACGCCAGCCTGGTCACACCCGACGCGGTCGCCGCCATGGCCACCTATCTGGTCAGCGAGGATTGTACCGACACCGGCAACATCATCGCCGCCACCGCCGGCTATTATTCGAAAGTTCACATCGTCGAAAGCGACGGCATTCACCTCGATCCCCGCGCGCCGGTTACCCCGGAGCAATTGGGCGAGAAATGGGACCAAATCACCCAGCTACGCGATCCCAAACCCTATTTCGACGCGGTCGAACATCTGCGCGCCAAAATGGCGAAGGAGTAGGCGGACTTACTGAAGGGCAAAGGCCAGGTTTCGCCTTACTCCGCCGCTTGCGCTGGCCTCGATGCGCGGTCGATGAGGCCGGTCGCGGACAGATCTGCCCGCATCTCGGCCTTGGCGTCTTCGCCCATGGCTGTGACCGGCGGACGCACCGGACCGCCGTTCATGCCGATCAGCTCCTGCCAATATTTCATTTCCGCCAGCGGCATGCGGCCGGCGAGCCAATAGCCCATGATCCATTTTCCGTGGACCTCGCGAATGGCCTGCAGGCTGGCGGCGATTTTGGCCGCTCCGGTTATATCGCCAGCGAGGGCGCGCTCGGTATAGTCTTTGAGCGGAAGATATCCGGGCACCTGGTAGAGGTGCGGGTTGTAATTCAGCAGCCATTGCAGGCCAAGCTGGGTCATCGACTGCAGCCACGGCGCTTCGTCGGCGACCGAGATCACCAGCTCGTCTCCCATCTCGTGCATCAAGGCATGGGTCGCCGCCGGCGACGTGTCGCCTTGTTTATAAGCGCAAATATTGGGCAACGCCGTCAGCCGCTGGGCCAGTTGCGGGCTTACGGGGTGGCAGGTGTGTGGAATGTTGAACAGGATGACGCCGATATCGACGCGCTCGCAGATATATTCGTAATAGGCGAACACGGCATCGTCGTTGCGCGCGGCGATATAAGGGGTCAGCACAATAACGAAATCGTAGCCGATATCCTGCGCGTGGCGCGCCAGCTTCGCCGCCTGTTTGACCGATTGGTGGTGACACCCGGCGATCATCGGGATGCGCCCCGCCGCGGCGTCGATCATCACCTCATGGGCGCGCATACGTTCTTCATCGGGCATCGACCAGAATTCGGCGATGTTGCCCGAGCAGTAATGGCCATCGATTTCGAGGCCGGTAATAATGTGCTCCATGTTGGCGCGGTTTGCGGCCTCGTCGAATTCGTCGGACGCGTCCCAGCAATAGGGCATCGCCGTCCAAACACCTTTGAGGATTTCGCGCGCCGCCTGCTTGGCTTCGTCTTTGCGGTAGTTCATGTCGGCGTCCTTTCGCTGCGAGTTTGCTCACCAAACGCGTTAAAACAATTCTACCACATCTGCCGTCGTCAACTCAGCGGAGAATCTTCGCGTACCGTCCTACCCCGCAGATGCTCTTTCAAAAACGCGCCGCCCTCGGCGATCGAGGCGCGGGAACGGTCGTAGAGGCGCTGCCACATCCAGACGAAATGGGTGACGCCCTTCTCGATCTTGAAGATGTGGGGCACGCCCGCCGCCTCGAGGCGTGCCACCAGTTCGCGGTTATCGTCGATCAGCGGGTCGAGATCGCCGACCATCACCCAGGTCGGCGCCAGGCCGGATAGATCGGCGTAGAGCGGCGCCAGGCGCGGATCTTTCAGATCGACGTCCTGGCCGTCGAGATAGCCGTCCCATATCCACTGCATCTGCGCGACCGTGAGGCCATAGGTGCCATCGCCGATCTCGCGCCAGGACGGCGTGTCCACATCGACCCAGTAGACGCCGTAGACCAGCGCCAGCGCCCGCACGGCGCCGGTGTTTTTCAACTCCGCCCCCGCATAGAGCCCCAGGGTCGCGCCGGCGGAATCGCCGGAAAACGCGATGCGGGTGGGATCGAGGCCGTGCGCCGCGCCGTCGCTCAAGACCCAGTTCGCCGCCGCCATGGTCTCATCGACCGGCACCGGAAAGCGATACTCGGGCCACAGGCGGTATTCGACGCTGGCGACCGCGCAGCCGGTTTCCATCGCCAGGCGACGGCAGATCTGATCGTAGGCGGCGACGTGACCGGTCCACCATCCGCCGCCATGGATGAAAACCGTGACCGGCGCCGGCCGTTCGTCGCTGGGAAAGTAGAGACGCAGCAAGATCGGCCCGTGGGGGCCTGGCACCGAGACATCCTCGACCGCGTGCATGGCGATTTCGCCATCGGACTGATTGAGATAGGCATAATAACGCTCGCGCGCCGCGCGGCTTTCGGCCACGCCCACATCGGCGGGATCGGGCAACGCCGCGCCAGCCGCTTTGAGTTCGTCGAACACCGCCTGCAGGCCGGGATCTACTGGTGACGGCATGGCTTTATCCTTCTTGCTTTAGCCGCTCTCCCTGCGGGAGAGGGTTGGGTTACCTAGCCGATACCCAGCGTAATGCCACCATCGACGATCAGGGTCGAGCCGGTGACGTAGCGCGCCTCGTCCGACGCCAGATACAGCGCCGCATAGGCCACATCCCAAGCATCGCCGACCCGGTTGAGCGGCACCTGGGCCTCGCGCTTGGCCCACAACTCATCAACATCCTTGTCCCCGTAAGCGCCCAGTAGCGAATGCTCAACCATCGGCGTCTGCATCAGGCCGGGCAGCACGGCATTGCAGCGAATGTTCTCCGGCGCGTATTGACGCGCCACCACATGGGTCAGGTGGGTCAGCGCCGCCTTGGTGGTGGAATAGGAAATATAGGGCACGCCGAGCCAGCGCTCGCCCGAGATCGACGACACGTTGACGATAGCCCCCTCGCCTTGCGCCTGCATCTGGGGGATGACGTGCTTACAGGTCAAAAAGGCGCTCTTGAGGTTGACCGCATGGACCCGGTCCCAGCTTTCCTCGCTGGCCTCGACGGGGCCGCCGACCTCGGCGATGCCCACATTATTGTGCAGAATGTCGACCCGGCCGAACGAGCCCACCGCCGCGTCGACCATCGCCTTAACCTGGGCGCTGTCGGTGACATCGACGGCGACCACCATAGCCTCGCCGCCTTCGTCAGCAATGATCGCGGCGGTTTCCTCGGCCGCCGCCGGATTGATATCGGCGCACACCACCTTGGCGCCTTCGCGCGCGAACAGCACCGCCGTCGCCTTGCCATTACCCCAACCTTCGCCGATTGAGCCGGCGCCGGTGACAATGGCAATCTTGTCCTTTAGCCGGTCAACCATCACCTTCGCTTTCGAGCCAGTTGCGCAGCTCGCGCTTGACGATCTTGCCGTAGTTATTTTTCGGCAGGGCGGGCGTGATGCGGTAATCCTTGGGGCGCTTGAAGCGGGCGATATTATCCAGGCAAAGTCGGTCGAGTTCGGCGGTATCGATCTCCTGGCCTTCGACCGGCGCGATGAAGGCGATCACCTCTTCGCCCCATTCTGCATGGGCCCGGCCGACCACGGCGCATTCGCTGACGCTGGCATGGCGCAACAGAACTTCCTCGATCTCGCGCGGATAAATGTTCGACCCGCCGCTGATGATCATGTCCTTCGAACGGTCTTTCAGGGTCAGATAACCGTCTTCGTCAAACGCCCCCATATCGCCGGTATGCAGCCAGCCGCCGCGCAGAGCCTCGGCGGTCACCTCGGGCCGCTCCCAATAGCCTTTCATGACCACGTCGCCGCGCACCAAAATTTCGCCGATCTCCCCGGCCGGCACGTCTTTGTCGTCACCGTCCGCCACCCGCACCTCGACCACGCTCTGGGCGTAGCCGACCGAGGCCAGACGTTCTTCGAAGCGCGGATGGTCGCTCGCCACATGGTCTTCGCGCGGCAACACGGTGATGGTCATCGGACTTTCGCCCTGGCCGTAGATCTGCACCAGCTTGGGCCCCAGCCGGTGCAATGCGCGCTTGCAGTCGGCCACGTACATGGGCCCGCCGCCATAGGTGATGGTGCGAAGGTTGGCCGCATCGCCGCCGCCATTATGCTCGACGAAACGCTTGACCATGGTCGGCGCGGCGAACATCGAGACTTCGCTATGGGCGTCGATCAGCTCGTAGATTTCCGCTGGATCGAAGCCGCCCGATTCCGGCACCACCTGTTTCGCGCCCGCCATCAGATGGGGCAGTCCGTAGAACCCCGACCCGTGGGACATGGGGGCTGCGTGAATGGCGCTGCCATTGACCGGCACCCGGTCCACATCGACGAAGTAATTCAGCGTCCCATCCCACAAATTGCGGTGGGTCAGCATGGCGCCCTTGGGCTGACCGGTGGTGCCGCTGGTATAAAACAGCCAAGCCAAATCGTCGCCGGCGCGGTGGACGATGGGCACCGGATCGCCGGACAACAGATCGTTATATTCGCCGTCGCCGGCGACGATGATCTTCACATCGCGGCCGATATCCGCGATCGCGATGGCCGCCTTTTCGGCCAGGTCCGGCGTTACGAACAACGCACTGGCGCGCGCGTCATCGAGAATATAGGCGAGTTCTTTTTCGTGCAGCTTGTTGTTGATCGGCAGGGTCGTCATGCCGGCATGCAGCGCGCCGTGAAACGCTTCGAGATATTGCGGGCTGTTGGTCATGAACAACCCCACCCGGTCATCGACGGCGAGGCCGAGCCGGTCTTGCATCGACCCGGCCAGTCCCGCCGCGCGGAGGGCCAACTCGCCATAAGTGCAATAAGCCGTTGCGCCATGGGCGATGGCCACCCGCTCCGGGAACGAGTGCGCCGCGCGCGTTAAAAGAATGCCTAAGTTCATGCAATCAACCCTGTTGCTGCGCTTGGATAATTTCTTTGTGGAACCGCGCCATTCCTTCAAAGATTGGCATCACTTCAGGCACCTCGCCTTGGTTGCGGAATTCGCGGTAGAGCGCCGCGACATTGCCATAAATGCGTTCGGCGTCGATCCAGGTGTCGTAATCGGCGAGGGAAATATCGCAAGCGGCGTCCCATTCCGACAGGCCGGCATCGAAGCGGATACGGGTCTCGACCGCGATGTAATCGAGATAACCTTTGAAGGTGCGCACGAACGCCTTGTCGGTGACCGGCCCGTGGCCCGGCACGACGATGTCGGCATCGAGCGCCAGAATTCTGTCGCAGGCGTTTTGCCAATTGGCGATGGGGCCGTCCCAGATCACCGGATGGCTGCCATGGAAAATGATGTCGCCGGTGAAAATCACTTTGTCGCCGGGAACGAAGGCCAACACGTCGCCACGGGTGTGCGCCGGGCCGACATTGTAGAGCTGCACTGTCTTGTCGCCGACCTGCACGGTCATTTCATTGTCGAAAGTGGTGGTCGGCGGGGTCAATTCGATACCGCTGAAATCGAACGGCGCGAAGCAATGCTCAACGAATTCGCCCAGCACCCCAACTCCTTAGCGTTCGCCATCATCGAGATGACTTGCTCGGGCAGAAAATGGTCGAACTCTTCGGCGCAGCCGGACGAGGCGATAATCTCGGCGTCCTTGACCAGCTGATTGCCCCAGACATGGTCGGCGTTGGCGTGGGTGTTCACCAGCTTGCCGATATTGTTCGCCGCCGGCGCCGCATCGCGCATGATGTCGAGCATGTCTTGGGTCAGTGGCGGCGTGAACAGGGTATCGACCAGTAGGGTCTCTTCGCCGTCGACAATCAGACCGGCGTTGCTCCACCCCCAACCGCCGTCGGGCTGCAGATAGGCAAATATGCCGTTACCGATATCGTGCAGACCCTTGGTAAATTGCCACTTCGCCATTTGTCGTCCTAGCCCCACATGGAGTTGGCGGCGCGCAGCAGCAGGGTCCGGTTTACGCCGTCGGAGTGCAGGAACGCCGCCGCGTCGCGCACCAGTTTCTCGACACCGGCTTCCTTCATGTAGCCGTGGCCACCATGGATTTCCAAGGTCCAGGTGGCGATCTTCCAGGCCGTCTGCGAGGCCATGACCTTGGGCAGCGAGCCATAAGTGGGGTCCCACCCCTGGTCCTGGTGATCGCCAAGCCAGGCGGCGCGGTGGATGTAGGACCGCGAGGTATCGATCAGCATCCTCATCTCGGCCAGTTGGGCGCGGATACCGTCATGCTCGATCAACGGCTTGCCACCCTGGATACGCGTCTGCGCCCAGTTTAGCGCCTTTTCGTAGCAGGCGACGGCGACGCCGAGGATGCTTGCGCCGGCGTAGATATTGCTCGACGGGCCAAACCCGCGCTTAAGTGCCTGGCCCCCATGGGGTTCGCCGACCACGTTTTCGTCGGGAATGAAGCAATCGGTAAAGAACAGCTCGGAATTATTGGCCAGCCGCTCACCCATCTTGTCGTGCACGCGGCCGACGGTGAAACCCGGGTGACCGCGTTCGAGTAGGAAACATGTGGCGCCGTCTACCAACGTCTTGGCCGGATCGGTCTGCATGAACACCAGGAAGAACCGCGACCGATTGCTGTTGGAAATAAAGTGCTTCATGCCGTTAGCGATCCAACCACCCTCGGTTTTCACAGCCTTGGTGTTGTAGGTCGTCGGATAGAGCAGGATGCCGTTCGAGCCGTTTTCCGGTTCGGTGCTGCAGATACTGAGAATGGCGCGCGGATCGTCCGCGAACGGCGCCAGCGAGCGCGCCTTCTGATCGTCGTTGAGAACATTCTCCATGAACTTGGCGATCTTGAGGGTCTGGGCGAAGACCACCGAGGTGCCGAGATCGCCGCGGCCGAGTTCCTCGACCACCATCGCCGTGGTCAGCATGTCCAACCCTATGCCGTTATATTCCTCCGACAGGGTCATGGTGCGCAGGCCGAACCTGTCGGCCGCTTCGACGATCTCCCAGGAAAAACAGTCCTCGGGATCGGTATTGGCGTCGAGTTCGGCGGCCCGCGGCGTCACCTCTTCTTCGACGAACCGGCGAACAGATTCGAGAATCGCCCGCTGCTCTTCGTTTTGGATGAAAATTTCGTCCATTATGCCCCCCTGGTGGCCTGGAGCGGCCGGCCTACCACTCCATGAAGTTCGCCGCGCGCAGCAACAGGGTGCGATTGACGCCGTCGGAGTGCAAGAACGCCGCCGCATCGCGCACCAGTTTCTCGACACCGGCTTCCTTCATGTAGCCGTGGCCGCCATGGATTTCCAAGGTCCAGGTGGCGATCTTCCAGGCGGCCTGCGACGCCATCACCTTGGGCAACGCGCCCAGGGTCGGGTCCCAGCCCTCTTCCTGATGATCGGCGAGCCAGGCAGCGCGGTGAATATAGGCGCGCGACGCGTCGATCAGCATTTTCATCTCGGCGACTTGGGCGCGGATACCATCATGCTCGATCAACGGCCTGCCACCCTGAATACGCGTCTGAGCCCACGCAAGTGCCTTTTCATAGCAGGCGACGGCAACGCCGAGGATGCTGGCAGCAGCGTAGGAATTGCTCGATGGGAAAAACTCGCCGAGGGTCTTGAAGCCCACGTTGGCCTCACCCACCAGATTTTCATCGGGAATGAAGCAATCGGTAAAGAACAGCTCGGAGTTGTTGGCCAGCCGCTCGCCCATCTTGTCGTGCACGCGCCCGACAGTGAACCCGGGATGGCCGCGCTCCAAGGCAAAGCACGAGACGCCATCCATCATCGTCTTCGACGGGTCGGTCTGCATGAATACCAGGAAGAACCGTGACCGATTGCTGTTGGAAATAAAGTGTTTCATGCCGTTAGCGATCCAGCCGCCGTCAACCTTTACCGCCTTGGTGTTGAGCGACGTCGGGTACGGGATGATGTAGTTCGACGCGTTCTCGGGTTCGGTGATGCAGATGCTGAGGACAGCTTGCGGGTCTTCGACGAACGGCACCAGAAAGCGCTG
>JBLHHE010000055.1:0-8611 GCA_047616465.1 Alphaproteobacteria bacterium | reverse complement strand
GTCGCGCCCCGGCGCTTCGCCGATCAGCATAATATCGGCCTGTGCCTGACCCGCGCCGAACACCAGATTTGTCGCCGTGGTTTTCAGGGAACACCCGTCGAACGCCGCCAGGGCTTCGCGAAGAGCCGCCAGATCGGTGGCCTGCTCGGCCATGAATCGGGCGCTTGCGGCAACGGCGTCATGGGAGGCTAACGTGGCGGGTCGGGTGGTGGGTTGCGGTGGCGCGACGTTGCTGCTGTCTGCTGTTGTTGTTGTGGCTGGCGCGGGTGCCGGCGCGGCGGCGGTTGCTTTTCGGGCCGCGGCGGCGAAACGGTCGAACGGTTGGTCGGCGATCGCCTCGTCGGCGCCCACGTCGATTTGCCACTGCAATGCGGTGACCAATGCGCCGCGCGTCGCGCCAATATCGTTGGAGGGGCCGGTCATGGGGCGATGGTACCAGATTGCGCCAGCAGGGGTATGCGCATCTGTATAAAATTCTGCCGGTCGGTCTATCTCGTGCGGCGCGCGGGCCCTTGTGTATTATGTTTGTATTATGTTGCCGTGCCGGCCGCCGAAGCAGCCGTAAAGTGAAGGGAACTTTTTAATGAGCGATACAGATTCGCCAGATCAGGACTTAGCAGAGTCAGACAACGAACCTATCGAGCGGGAATCGATGGCCTACGACGTGGTTATCGTCGGCGCCGGTCCGGCCGGCCTCGCCGCGTCGATCCGGCTCAAGCAATTGGCCGCCGCCGCGGATCGGGAGATTGGGGTCTGCATCCTCGAGAAGGGCTCGGAGGTGGGCGCGCATATTCTCTCCGGTGCGGTGCTGGAAACGCGTGCGCTGGACGAATTGTTGCCCGACTGGCGCGAAATGGGGGCGCCGGTGACGACAGCGGTGACGGCCGAGAAATTTCTGTTCCTGACCAAAACCAAGTCCCTATCGATTCCCACCGCTCTATTGCCGCCGCCGATGCACAATCACGGCAACTATGTCATTTCCCTTGGCAATCTTTGCCGTTGGCTGGGCGAACAGGCCGAGGCGCTGGGCGTCGAAATCTATCCCGGTTTTGCCGCCAGCGAAGTGCTTTACGACACAGACGGCCGGGTCAAAGGCGTGGCGACCGGCGATATGGGGATCGCTGTCGATGGCAGCCGCACAGCGAATTACACTCCCGGCATCGAACTGCACGCCGCATATACTTTTTTTGCCGAGGGGTGCCGGGGTCATCTCGGCCGGCAATTGATGGATCGGTTTGGCTTGCGTACCGATTGCGAACCGCAGACCTATGGCATTGGCATCAAAGAGCTGTGGCAGGTGGCGCCGGAGAAGCACCAGGCGGGGCTTGTGGTACATACGGCGGGATGGCCGATGGAAAAGAAAACCTATGGCGGTTCGTTCCTGTATCACCTGGAAGATAATCAGGTGGCGGTCGGGTTCGTGATCGGCCTGGATTATAAGAACCCTTATTTGTCGCCGTTCGATGAGTTCCAGCGCTTCAAGACCCACCCGAATATCCGGACGACCTTCGAGGGCGGCAGCCGCATTTCCTATGGCGCGCGCGCCCTCAACGAGGGGGGGCTGCAGTCTTTGCCGAAGCCGGTGTTTCTGGGCGGCGTGTTGATCGGCTGCGAGGCCGGCACCCTTAACGTGCCCAAGATCAAGGGTACCCATACGGCGATGAAGTCGGGGATGCTGGCGGCCGAGGCGGCGTTTGGCGCGATCGTCGAGGCCGATGGCGGGATTCCGGCGGCTGAATTGAGCGCCTATGCCAAATCCCTCGAACTATCGTGGGTCCACCGCGAGCTGCACCGCGCCCGTAATTTCCGGCCTTCTTTCAAATTCGGTCTTTGGTTTGGCACCTTGCTGGCCGGTATCGATCAGGTGATCTTGCGCGGGCGCGCGCCGTGGACCCTGAGACACGGCCACGCCGACCATGAAACTTTGGGGCCCAAAGAAAGCTATAAGCCGATCAACTATCCCAGCCCCGACGGTACCGTGAGTTTCGATAAGCTGTCTTCGGTCTATATCTCGAATACCAATCACGAAGAAAACCAGCCAGTGCATCTAACGTTGAAGGACGAGCGGGTGCCGGTCGAGATCAATCTGGCGCGCTACGATGCGCCGGAGCAGCTTTATTGTCCGGCCGGCGTCTACGAAATATTGACCGACGATGACGGATCGAACCCGCACCTACAGATCAACGCGCAGAACTGCGTCCACTGCAAAACATGCGACATCAAGGATCCGACTCAGAATATTGTGTGGATTGCGCCGGAAGGTGGCGGTGGGCCGAATTATCCCAATATGTGAGTGGCGATGAGGCGCGCTGCAGGGGAATGCCTATTTTTAACGAGGCCAATTCGTAACGAGAACGTGTCCTGGCCGTGCAATAGTGCCTCAGGTAAACTGTTGGCTAGTATATTGCGGGTATCCTAGAGGTGACTTACCCGACCATGTACTCCACATTGGGATTGAAAATGCGGACATTATTCGCAGTTATGGCAGGCGTTGTCGGTTTGGGGATTGGTGTACCGGGGGCCGGTGCGGCGCCCTCGGGGGCAGAAGCGCCGGTCGTCGAGCAACCAGACCTCGCAGGCACACCACTGCAGGTCGGCGAAACCGTTTACGGCAGGTTTCTGGCGTCGCTCCATGCCGAATCGGTCGGTGATTTTGCTGCCGCCGCGTCGTTCGCCGCCCAGTTATTGGTCGAAAGCCCTGAGATTAAAGATATTGCCCGGCGCGGTCATTTGTTGATGGCGAGCGCCGGCCGTGTCGCCGAGGCCGCCGATCTGGCTGAATTGGTGGTGGCCCAGAGCGAGAGCGATCCCCTGGCCAATATGACGCTCGTGACGCGCGCGTTCGAACGCAAGGATTATCGCGAAGCCCTAAAGCGGCTCGATAAAATTCCGCCCACGGGCATTCAGCGCATCATCGTGCCGCTGATGCGCGCCTGGGCGTTGGCCGGCGACGGCCGTACCGAGGCAGCGCTGGAGGTGCTGGAAGACCTAACCAAAACCAACGGCATGGGCCCGATCACCGGCCTTCATGCGGGAATGATCGCGGAATTGTCGGGCCGTCCCAAGGTGGCTGACGCCGCCTACGCACGCGGTATTGCGGCGTCCGGGGATACGCCGGCCCTGCAAATGGTCGAGGCGTATGCGGGATTGCTGGCGCGCACCAACCAACATGACAAGGCGGTTCGGCTGGTCGAAGCGTTTACCAAGGCGAACCCCCGGACGTTGCTGATCGAGCCGGCCCTTGCCGCGCTGGAGAAAGGCGGGGCGCCCGACCCTGTGGTGGCGAAGTTTTCTGACGGCGCGGCCGAGGCGTTGCACGCCGTCGCCAATTTGCTAAACCGGGAGAGATTGCGGGCGCAATCGCTGGTGATGATTCAATTGGCGCTGCATTTACGCCCCGAGTCCCCGGCGACGCTGTTTTTATTAGGTCAGGTTCTCGAGCGCGAAGACCAGCTCGAGACGGCGATGGAAGCTTACGGCGCGATCGATCCGGCGACACCTTATGGCTGGTACGCGCGGCTCAACCTGGCCGACGCTTACCGCACGCAAGACGATTTCGATAAGGCGTCGCGTCTGTTGCGGACGATGATGCGGGAACGTCCCGACCGGTCGGACGCGGCGCGGGCGCTGGGCGATTTTCTGCGCATCGATGAGCGCTACCGGGAGGCGGTGTCGGCGTATGACACGGCGTATCGACGCTCGGGCGATGATGCCGATTGGCGCTTGTACTACACCAGAGGGATTGCCCTGGAGCGCGCCAAGCAATGGAAACGTGCCGAGAGCGATTTATTGAAGGCGCTCGAGTTGGAGCCCGACCAACCCTTAGTTCTCAATTATCTGGGTTATAGCTGGATCGAGCAGGGACAAAATCTCGAACGCGCCAAGAAGATGATCGAGAATGCCGTCGCCCAGCGGCCGCAGGACGGCTTCATCGCCGACTCGCTGGGGTGGGCGCTGTACCGGCTGGGCGACTATCCGGGGGCGGTGATCCATCTCGAACGCGCCGTCGCACTGGAACCGGGAGACCCGGTCATCAACGATCATTTAGGTGACGCCTATTGGCTCGCCGATCGCCGCGTTGAGGCGCGCTTCCAATGGACGCGCTCGTTATCGCAGGAACCCGACGCCGACGGCGAAAAAATCACCCGCGACAAGCTGCAAGGCAAGAAATTGCCGCTGCCCCTGCCGGCGGGTAAAAGGCGCGACATCTAAGACAGCCTGCTACCATTCGGCTGGCAGGGGGTGAGGCCTTGAACAATAGTACGACCGTCCTTCGCGAAGCGGCTCCGGCAAAGATCAATCTATATCTGCATATCGCCGGCCGCCGGCCCGATGGCCTGCATTTGATCGATAGCCTGGTGGTGTTCGCCGAGCTTGGCGACGTTGTGAGCGTTGCGCCCGGCAACGATATTTCCCTAAGCCGTTCCGGCCCGATGGCCGATGACCTGCCGCCCCTCGAGGACGATCTGGTTTATCGCGCCGCGCGCCTGTTGGCCGAGCGTTGTGGTGTGGCGGACGGGGCGGCGATCCACGTGGAAAAGAATTTACCCATTGCCAGCGGCATTGGCGGTGGATCGGCCGATGCGGCGGCTACAATACGCGCGTTGGCGCGCCTGTGGGGCCTCGACCTGGCGCCCGATCAGCTAGCGTCGCTTGCCAGCGATCTCGGCGCCGACGTCGCTGTCTGTCTGGAGAGCCGGCCGCTGCGGGTGCGCGGCATCGGCGAACAGCTTTCGCTGCCCGGCGCGCTGGCGCCGCTCCACGCCGTGCTGATAAATCCGCGCCTGGCCGTGGCCACCGCCGAAGTGTTTGCAGCCTTCGCGGCCGCCCCGCCAACACCCGATCCCGGACCCGATATGCCCGAGACTTGGTCGGGCGATCCCCACCGCTTCGTCGTGCAGTTGGCCGCGCAGCGTAACGATTTGACCGGTGCCGCACTCTCCTTGTGTCCAGCGATTGGCGATGTGCTGGCCCAGCTTGGCGCCCAGCCGGAGTGCCTGCTGCCGCGGCTATGTGGCAGTGGCGCCACCTGTTTTGGCCTGTTCGCCACGCCAGCCGCTGCCCAAGGGGCCGCCGCCGCGCTGCGGCGTGATAACCCCAATTGGTGGGTCGCGGCGACCGCCCTAGACACCGGGGGCGACTGACTTTCTGCCGGCGCGCGAAGCTTTGACACCGGCTCTTGCGGTGAAAGGTGCGAAAGACGATATTGCCGATATTGCCAGCCGATTCGGTTAGCTATTGGGGCGTAGCCAAGTGGTAAGGCATCGGGTTTTGATCCCGTGTACCGCAGGTTCGAATCCTGCCGCCCCAGCCAGCCTCACACAGCAAAACCCAGATGTGCGGCAGTGTCACAGTAACGCGCTGCGCCTCAAAGCCATCCGCGGCAGCCTGACGGGCGTCGGCGCATTCCTTCGCCCCCGGTTAGCGTGACAATGCCGCTCCACGACCGTCAGTGACGCGCGCTACTTGGCCCGTAGCAGCGCCACCCTTCGGTGCAGATCGAGCAGGCTGGCGTCGCGGATGCCGAGTTCTTCCAGGTGAGCGACCGTATTTTCCAGATATTCGGCCGACGTGCCCAGATAGCCTTCGGCGGTTGCCAGGTGGCCGGCGACGATGTCCGGCGGCAGGCGGCCGACATAGCGCTCGTGATTGCGATCGATTGTAAAGGTGAGGCCGCTGACCGGACCCGCTTCGGTATGGATGGTAACCCAGGCGGGGATGTAACTGTTCATCGCCATTTCGCGCGCCCACAGGATAGACAGCTCTTCTTCGAGCTTGTCCTGTTCGATGCGAAACCCGGCGCCGCAGCACGAACCGCCCCGGTCGAGCGCCAACATCAAGCCGGGATTCTCTGGTGTGCCGCGGCCCAAATGGGTCCAGATGCAGTAGGCCCGGCGGAAGCCGTAAATCCTACCGCGCCGTTTTTCGGCGTACTCGAAGGCCGGGTTCCAGACCAAAGATCCGTAGCCGAATACCCACACGTCGCCATCCAATGCGCCGGCGGGGGCTTGGGCCAGGGTGGCGTTCAACGACGCGGCGCGTTCTTCGGCAGTTTTCGGCACGCCGTTGTTGAGGTGCTGGTGCTGCTGGAGCATCTTGTACACGATGCCGTCGCGGATCGAATCTCTGTTCAGCATAGGCTCTTACATAAAGTAGTCGGGCGGCCAACGCCGCCCGTACCCTATAAATAGCTGATCGGCGGCGTGAGTCGATTTATATAGTCGGATGGTATTAAGGTCCGGTAACAGAACGGGAAAAAAGCACGATGGCCATCAATGCCGATGACGTCCTCAGTTTTTGGTTCGAAGAGAATGGCCGCGACCAATGGTTCGGTAAGGAAGCGGCGTTCGACGCGGAAATCCACCGGCGTTTCGCCGAGGCATCGCACCAGGCGCGCGACGGCAAACTGGAACGCTGGGTCGAAGCGCCGCGGTCGTGCCTGGCGCTGATCCTTCTGATTGACCAGTTTTCCCGCAACCTCTACCGGGATTCGCCACTGGCCTGGTCGGCCGATGTGCATGCGCTGGCCATAACCAAGCTGGCGGTGGATAAAGGCTTCGACACCGAGCTGAACAGTTACGGACGGGCCTTCATGTACCTGCCCCTGATGCACAGCGAAGTGTTGGATGACCAGAAACGCTCCGTCGAATTGGTGCAGGAACTCCTCGAAGGCGGCGATGATTTCAACCAGGCGAACTATGATTCGGCGCTTCGCCACCGCGATATCATCGCCCGGTTCGGCCGCTTCCCCCACCGCAACGAAATTCTCGGCCGGGAGAGCACGGCAGAGGAACTCGCATTTCTGCAGGAACCGAATTCGTCGTTTTAGACAGCCCTAGTGGGGTTCTCGTTCGCCGGTTGGTCACGCCGCCAGAAATGCGTCGAGGCTGTTGAAGGAACTGCTCCACCCCATGCTGTGCTTTTGCGCCAGGTCTTCGTCGAGCAATAATGTATGGCTGAGGTGCAGCACGGTCTCGTCACCAGATTCTTCAAAATCCAGTCTTAGCAAGGTTTTGCGGCCCGCCATGGCGCCGTCGCCGCCCCAAGTCCAGGTGTAGACCAGGCGCTTTGGGGGCGAGACTTCGCGGAAGGTGCCGCTGAGCTCTGTTTTTTCGCCGTCGGCGTGGTTCATGGTCAGACTGTACTGGCCGTCTATCCGGGCATCCCATTCATGGACCGTGCAGGTGACGCTTTCCGGGCCAAACCAGCGCGCGACTTGCGCCCCATCGGCCCAGGCGGCATAGACGCGCTCGCGCGGCGCGCCAAAGCGGCGGGTCATGGTCAGTGTTTGACCCCCAGATTCTTCGCTGATGGCGGCGTCGGTCATTTCTTTGGCTCCGGTTTAGGGTCCATCTTTTGGTCTGGCTGCTCGAGAAACTCGGCCAGCGCGTCGAGATTGCGGCCCCAGAACCGGCGGGCTTCCTCGATCCATTCCACAGCCTCGCCCAAGGGATCGGTGCGCAAACTGCAATGATGGGTGCGGCCCTCCTTGCGCCGGGCCATCAAGCCGGCCTCTTCGAGGACACGAAGATGCTTCGATACCGCGGGCAGGGACATCGAGAACGGCTCGGCGATCTCGCTCACATTGGCCTCACCGAGGGCGAGGCGGCTTAATATCGCCCGCCGGGTCGGGTCGGCGAGGGCGGCGAAGGTGCGGTCGAGTTGTGTATAGTTAACCATAGAGTTAAGTGTCTATGGTTTTGACGGAACCGGCAAGACCTAATCGCGCATTCAGCGCCCTTCGCGACGCCAGGCCAACAGCAGGGAAGCTGCCGTCAGGAACAGCAACAGCAGGGCTGGCAACAACGGCAGCGCCCGGATGCCGCTCACCGTGAAAGCGCTATTGGATTGGAAGGCGAGCCATTGGGAATTGACGTTGGGGCCGACGCTGGCCATGTCGCGCCCGCGCGGATTGTGGCGGATGTCCGGAACCGGATTATCCGCCAACCAGGAAACCCCGCCGCCCGCCGCCACGGTCAACGGCCGCAGCACCGTATCGGTTGCCGTGACGTCGCTCAGCTCGACCGAATTCAGCGCGCCGACACCGGCCAGCGTTGACCGCTCGCCGTCGGTGAGCTGATAGAGGCCAGCCTCATCGATCACCAATTGCCCCACCGCACGTCCCTGACCGACTTCCTCGAGGATCACCTGTTCGGTTCGACCGGACGGGAAGGTAACTTCGACCGGCGCGGTGACAGGTTCGAGGCTGCGCCGGGTAATCTCCAACCGGTTGGCCTGGGATACGGCGGTGAGCCGATCTTCTTCGAGTTCAGGCTCTTTCATCAGCCAATGGGCGAGCCGGCGTAGCAGTTCGTCATGGGGGCCGCCGCCTTCGAAATCGCGCGCCCACAGCCAAATGTGGTCACTCAGTAACTGGGCGACCCGCCCTTCGCCGACCCGATCGAGGATCAGTAAGGGCCGTTTCTCGGTGCCTTCCATAACCGCTGTACCCGAGCGGCGCTCGGCGTCGATCTGCCGGAACCAGCGGCCCCATTGGGGAAGCGCATCCGAGCCCGGTGGCTGCAGGCCTGGCAGAGAAGCGGTCACCGGGTGGCGCCGTCCGGTTTCCGTGACGCCAACGTGGAACGGTTCGCTCACCACTTCTCCGGTC
>JBLHHE010000054.1:0-8620 GCA_047616465.1 Alphaproteobacteria bacterium | reverse complement strand
GGTGCCGGACGAGGTCATCACGCACTTTACCACCTTGAACCCGGGCTATTACCGGGACACGGTCCCGGCCGGCTCGTACCCCGGGATGGAGAGCGAAAGTTTTGAGACCGTGGCCTACACAATCTTTGTGACCGCGAATGCGAGCATTTCCGATGATCTGGTCTACAAGGTCACCAAGGCCACCTACGACGAATCCAGCCGCGACTTCATGGTTACAGCCTTCAAGTCCTGGCGGATCGGCCTCGATGCTGCAAAGAACGACGGGTTCATCAAGCAGATGGCGGGCTTCGGCCTGGAAATGCATCCCGGCGCCGCGCGCTATTGGAAAGAACGCGGCCTGATCAAATAAGGGCCACTACGCGTTCAACATACGTAATGCCGGTCACGGCGGCGGCGGGGTCGCGAACTCTGCCGCCGTCCGTGTCCAATCGCCGGTATTTGTATTCCGCTTGAAGGAGTAACGGTCGCATGACCGCCATCTGGCCGACCATTCGCAGCGCGCTGGGCTACGTATTCAAACCCCAGCTGAAATCACCTCGCATATTGCGCGAAGGGCCGACACCATCGAACCTTGGCCTGCTCGCCATTGTCAGCGTCGTGATGGTTGTGTTGGCCGTTATCCTGACCGGCCAGACATTCAATCTCTACTTGCCCCACTATGCCAGCTGGCAGTGGGTCGACGTCACTGTCGCCCGTTTTCCGGTGTGGGTGTGGCTGGCGTTCTGGATCATCGCCGCCGGCTTGTGCTTGTTGCCGCGAGTTACCGCGATTACGATCGGCGTCATATTCTCGCTCTACTATCTGTACGCAGCGGTCAACGGCGCGACGGTGCGTTTGCCCTTCGGCGGCGGCGATCTGGTGGCGTTGCCTTACGTGCGAACCTACGCCTATCACCATTTCCTGCCGCTGTTTGTGACCTTCTCGGCGGTTCTCGCATTCGTCTACTTTCCGGCGAGCCATCGCTCGCCGCAAGACCGCCCGTCGGCGTTCGACATCATTTTTTGCCTACTGACCCTCGCAGTGACCTTCGACTATATGTGGAATTTCGCCGAACGCGGCGAGCGTGAAGGTCTCATCCGCTGGAACGACGTGATCTTCGGCACGATTATGATCGTGGTGTCGTTGGAAATGTGCCGGCGCATTCTCGGCCTCATCCTGCCGCTGCTCGGCGTCGTGTTCATCGCTTATAACCTGTTCGGTCAGCACCTCTCAGGTATGCTGGCACACAGTGGATTCGGGTTCAACGAAGTCATCGCTTACATGTATAGCGACAGCGGAATCTACGGGCCGATCGCCAACGTTTTTGCGACCTACGTCTTCCTGTTCATCGTGTTCGGCACGATTCTGCAGATGACCAAGATCGGCGATGTCTTCGTCGATGTCGCCTTCGCCTTGGTCGGCCGCTTCAAGGGTGGCGCCGCCAAGGCCGCCGTTGTCTCCAGCGGCCTTGTCGGCTCGATCGTCGGCAGCGGCGCGGCAAATATCGCCGTGACCGGCACCTTCACCATCCCGCTGATGCGACGCTCCGGCTATGCGCCGCACTACGCCGCCGGCGTCGAAGCGACGGCGTCGATTGGCGGCCAGCTGATGCCGCCGATCATGGGATCCGCGGCGTTCCTCGTCGCCGCCTTTACCGAGGTGAGTTACACCCGCGTCGCCCTCATCTCGTTGGTGCCGGCTCTGATGTATTTTTATTCGGTCTACATGGCGGTGCATTTCCGCGCCTGCAGCACAGGTATCGCGGGGCTGCCGAAGGAGGAACTGCCGTCGTTCATGGGGGTGATGAGACGGGATGGCTATCGACTGCTACCGGTGGCGCTGCTGATTGCCCTGCTGATCATGCGTTTCTCACCGTTCTTCGCCGCCTTCTGGGCGATCTGCGCAGCCCTGGCGATCAGCTGCTTGCGTGAGGACACCCGCCAACTTCAGTTACCAAATCCGCTGGCCGCGCTGCTACGCTGGGGCGGACGGCCGACACCGCAAGAAGGCGAAAAAGTCCATAGCGGTCTGGTCGTGAACTGGGGCGGCATTATCGCCGGCATCGCCATCACGATCGGCCTACCGCTGCTATTCGGCATGAACCTACCGGCCACCCTGTTCTTCGCCGTCTGCGGCACGATCCTGTTTTCGTCACCGCGTATGATCCACACCCTGTCGCAAGGCGCTATCGCCTCGCTGGTGATCGGCGCGACAGCCGGCATCATGGGCATCGTTCTGGCCGGCGTGACCCTGCCCGGCCTGGCGCTGCGCTTCCCGGCGATTATACTGGAATTTTCCCACGGCAGCCTGCCGCTCGCCATCGTGTTGTGCGCCGTCGCCAGCTACATCATGGGCATGGGCATGACGATCACGGCGGCCTATGTGATCCTCGCCATCCTCGCCGTGCCAGCGCTTGTCACGCTGGGCGTGCCCGAACTGAACGCCCACCTGATGATCCTGTGGCTCAGCCAGGATTCATCTCTGACGCCACCTTTTGCGCTTGGCGCGTTTATTGCCGCCGGCATCGCCGGCTCGGATCCAACACGAACTGGTTTTGCCGCGGTCTTGCTCGCCAAACCACTCTACGTTGTACCCTTCATGATGGCCTACTCGCCGATCCTGATGGATCCCGGCACGCCCTGGTGGGATATCCTCATCGTCTGGGCAACCGGGTTCATTGGCTTCTATTGCCTCGCCGTAGCAATGGAAGGTTTTTTCCGGCGTAAGCTGACATGGCTTGAGCGCGCCCTGTTTATGGGCGCCGCCATCGGCTTCTTCTTTCAGCTCTGGTGGGTCAAGGCGGCGGCGGTTGCCCTGCTCGGTCTCGGCATCGCCCTGCACGGTGTGCTCCGCCCCCCCGAACCGGCGCTGGCGCCCGTTGCCAAGGAAGCCGGCGAATGACCGTCGCTATCCGCTGTTGCGCAGGCCCGCCGAGATACCGTTGATGGTTAGTTGGATGCCCCGTAGTACTTTCGGATCGCCGGGATTCTGCCGGTGCCGTTTCAGCATCTCCACCTGAATATGGTTCAGCGGATCGAGGTAGGGAAAACGGTTCTGAATGGAACGCTCCAGAAGCGGGTTGCCCTGAAGTAATTTATCGTTGCCGGAAATGCGCAACAGCGCATCGATCGAGGCCTGCCATTCCTCGCGGATGCGGCCGAAAATTTCCCGCCGTATTTCTTCGTCTTCGACCAGCCCCGCATAGCGCGACGCGATGGCGATGGAGCTTTTGGCCAAAACCATATCCATGTTGGAAAGCTGGGTACGGAAAAACGGCCAGTCACGGTACATCGCCTGAAGCTGCGCCAAACCACCGTCCGGGTTCGCTTCCAGCCATTTTTCAACGGCAGAGCCAAAGCCGTACCAGCCCGGCAGCATCAAGCGGCATTGAGCCCAGCTAAACACCCAGGGGATCGCGCGAAGATCGCCAATCTTGCCCGACTGTTTTCGCGACGCCGGCCGAGAACCGATATTCAAGCTCGATATTTCACTGATGACGGTGGAGGCCCGAAAGTAGTCCTCGAACCCCTCGGTCTCGTACACCAGCCCCCGATAGGCGGTGTAGGCATGGGCGGAAAGCTGCTCCATGGTTTGGAGGAACTGCCCCGCCGGCGCTTTCTGTTCCGGTTGCAACAGAGTCGCTTCCAGGGTCGCCGCCGTCATGGCCTCCAGATTGCGCCGGCCAAGATCGGGGTTGGAATATTTACTGGAAATAATTTCGCCCTGCTCGGTGACGCGGATCTGCCCCTGCACGGCGCCCGCCGGCTGGGCCAAAATGGCTTCATAGCTGGGCCCGCCGCCCCGGCCCACCGTGCCACCGCGTCCATGGAACAGGCGCAGCTTCACGTCGTGGCGTGCAAACAGCTCGATCAGCCCGATCTCGGCCTTGTAGAGCTCCCACCCCGACGTGACGAACCCGCCATCCTTGTTACTGTCGGAATAGCCGAGCATGACCTCCTGAACGCCCCCCAAACTGCCAACAAGGGCACGGTATTGCGGGATCGACAGCAGGCGGTCCATAACGGCGACGCAGTTGCGCAAATCCTCGATGGTTTCGAACAGTGGCACGATATTGACGGCGCTTTTGCCCTCGGGCTGAACAAGTCCCACCTGCTTCAACAGAACAGCCAGCTCGAGCAGGTCGGACACATCGGTGGTGTTGGAGATAATCGCGGTGGGGATGGCGCGCGATCCGTAAACCCCGTGGGCATCCGCCGCCGCTTCCAGCACGGCCAGTTCGCCCGCGCTCGCCTCCGAATATTCCCACGCCGGACGCAGCAACGAACGTGCGGTGGTGAGTTCGCCGACCAGAAGGTCCACGCGCTCTTCTTCTGTCTTTTCGGTGTATCCGGTGCCCGGCTCGACGGCCTCGAACAATTCGTCGATGGTGTGCCCGTGAACTTCCGAATTCTGCCGCAGATCGAGGCTCGCCAGATGAAAACCGAAGCAGTCGATGGCGCGGCTAAGATGCCGGAGCCGGCCTTCTGCTAGAGCAGCCGATTTATTCTCGACCAACGAGCCGCGAATAACCTCCAGATCAGCCAGAAGTTCAGCGGGCACTTCGTAGGGTTCGGCTTCGCCGATCGGATGGCGCGATGGGGCGGACGAGCCGAATTTCACCGACGTCGCCGCCAGCCGCGCATAGAGCCCGCTGATGGCCAGCCGGTACGGTTCCGATTCCCGGTGCGGAGACTTGTCCGGCGATTCTTCGGCAAGCGCCAGCAGCGCATCCGATACGCCCACAACGCGCGCGGAAAGCGACAGCTCTCCGCCCAGCTCATGGAGCTCATCGAGATAAAAAGCAAAAGCGCGCGTACTCTGCATCTGCAAAGTCTGTCGCAGCACATCTGCGCTCACGAACGGGTTGCCGTCCCGATCGCCACCAATCCAACTACCGATCCGAAGAAACGAATCGACCGCCTCCCGCGCCCCGTCCGGATCAAGGATATTCAGCCGGTCTTCGAGGGCAGCGTAGAACTTCGGTAGCTGGCGAAGAAAAGTGTAGTCGTAATAGGACAGACCATTTTCCACCTCGTCGCGGACGATCAGCTTGGATTGGCGCAGCAGATTGGTCTGCCAGACCGTCAGGACGGAGCGGCGTAACTGTTCATCGGTGGCCGTGATTTCCTCTGGCGTCCGCTGCTCCCGATCGCGTTTTTCAAGCTGGGCCGCTACTTCCATCTCATGGCGCATGGTGCTTTTGCGGCGGACCTCGGTGGGATGCGCGGTCAGAACCGGACTTACCAGGGCGTCTTGGAAAAAGGCCCGGATCGCCGCGCCGGAAATCCCCGCCCTACCCGCATGGGAAAAAGCGTTGGCAATCGTTCCCGCCCGTGGTGCGTCGCCGGCTACATCGTGGGCGCGGGTGCGGCGGATGTGATGCTGGTCCTCGGCAATATTGGCCAGGTGGGAAAAATAACTAAACGCCCGGACGACCTGAACCGCCTGATCCGGATCCAGATCATTAAGAAAATCCTCAAGCTCGCGCTTCGCCGCCGCGTCTTCGTCGCGATAAAAACGGATCGAGGTCTGGCGAATTTTCTCGATGATATCGAAAACATCCTCACCCTCCTGCTCGCGCACGCAACCGCCCAACAGACGCCCCAGCAAACGAATGTCTTCGCGAAGCGGCAAGTCCTTGTCGCTGGCATCATCCGGCATAGAAGCATCCGAGTTCGTGTGTTGTTCGCGCGTCATTTTGACCGGGATACAACTATACCTCGCCCGCCGGCAAGTCAGCAGCAATAGCCTCTAGAAAGGGCGCGGCAAATTCCTTCAGCTTGGCGGCGCCGACCCCGTTCACTTCAGCGAATTCGGCGGTGTTTTTCGGCTGGCGCTGCGCCATATCGGCCAAGGATTTATCGGAGAAAACCACAAAGGCCGGCACGCCGCGTTCTTTGGCAAGGCGAAGGCGCAACGCCTTGAGCCGGCCAAGCACCGTCGTCTCGGCCGCCGACAGGTCTGCAACAGGCGCACTGCTTCGGCCCTTGCGGCGTGTGGGTGCAGCGCGGTGCAGCGTGTCCTGACGATATTGAAAGCTTTCTTCGCCCCGCAACAGCGCCTGACCCTTGTCGGTAATCGCCAGCCCGCCATAGCCCTGTACATCGAGATGGAGGAAACCCGCCGCCACCAACTGGCGGATCATCGATCGCCATTGTTCCTTATTGTGTTCGGCGCCCCCGCCGAAGCTGGGCAGATGATCATGACCGGCCGCGGTGACCTTCTCGGTCATCTGCCCGCGCAACACATCGATGATATGGACGGCGCCGAAGCGTTGTCCGGTTTGCTGCACGCCCGAGAGAACTTTCTGCCCCTCGGCCCTGCCGTCCACCATGTCGACCGGATCGATGCAAGCGTCGCAGTTGCCGCAGGGCGTCGTCTGCTCGCCAAAATAATCGAGCAGGATGGCACGCCGGCAGGTCGACGATTCGCAAAAACCGAGCAGGGCGTCGAGACGCAGATGTTCGCGCCGCTTTCGTTCCTCGCCCGCCGCTTCCTGCTCGATGAACAAGCGCCGCATGCGGATGTCGCCCAACCCGTACAGCAGATGCGCCTCGGCCGGCTGTCCGTCGCGCCCGGCGCGGCCGATCTCCTGGTAATACGCCTCCAGACTGCCGGGCAGGTCGGCATGGAAGACAAAGCGGGCATCGGACTTGTCGATGCCCATGCCAAACGCGATGGTCGCCACGATCACAACACCGGGCTCGGTCATAAAAATGTTCTGGTTGGCGTCGCGTACCGCCTTGTCCATGCCAGCGTGATACGGCAGAGCGGTGACGCCGTTATCGGCGAGAAAGGCGGCCACTTCTTCGGTCTTCTTGCGCGACAGGCAATAGACGATGCCGCTGGCGCCGCGGTGGCGGTCGATAAAATCGAGGATCTGGGGTTTCCAGCTCGCCTTCATCTCCACCGTCAGCTTTATATTCGGGCGGTCGAAGCCAAGGACGATGGTCTCGCCATTACCGGCGAACAGCTGCACCGAGATATCCTGGCGGGTGACCTCGTCGGCGGTTGCTGTAAGGGCGGCGATGGGGACGCCGGGGAAAATCTCGCGCAGGCGGCAAAGGTCCTGATATTCCGGGCGAAACGACGGACCCCATTGGGATATGCAGTGGGCCTCGTCGATCGCAATCAGACCAACATCGAGCCGGCCGAGGGCGGCCAGCATCCGCTCGGTCATCAGCCGTTCCGGCGCCATGTAGAGAAGCCGCGTTTCACCCGACGCGGCACGCTGCCACGCGGCGACGTTTTCCGCCCGGTCGCGCGACGAATTGATGGCATCGGCCGCGACCCCAGCCAGATGGAGGGCGGCAACCTGGTCCTGCATCAACGCCACGAGCGGCGAGACAACAATGGTCAGGCCATCGCGGATTAGCGCCGGCACCTGAAAACAAAGCGACTTGCCGGATCCCGTGGGCATGACGGTAAGCACACTTCGCCCGGCGAGCAGCGCGTCCACCGCTTGCTCTTGGCCGGGGCGGAAATCGTCGAAGCCGAAGACCTCCTTCAAGACCTGCTGTTTTGCGGCGCGGTGGGTTTCGGCGGGCGGCATCGGACACATTTCCAGTTTCCCGCTCTATCGCGAATCGCCTGGCGGGTGGTGTCAGACTTATACGGGCGATATTGCAAAAGCGACAGGTGGGAGATCGCCCTTGGAAATATTTCGCCAACATCTGATTGAGTCCCCAAAAACGCGGCCCTTCAAAGCGCCATATTGGGGATATAGGGACTACTACCTATACAGGTATATTCGATCATGCATACTCTGATACGAACCTTTTTTTAACCAATGAGTAGTACGTAAATAGAGAGGATATCCCGTTCAAAGAGAATCTATGCCGCGTGACTAAGGATGTAACGAGTATGTTTTTATCGTGCCATAAAAAGCCAGCCAACTGGCAAGAGCCCCATTTCGTGGCCACAGATCGGTCCTCCGATTCTGCATTCCTACCGCGCTATAACAGCATCGCTACAACCGAATCTGGATTGGCTGAGCTGTAATGTTGAGGCAGTCGATCTTACCTCCGGGGGATGCCGGGGTGCCTGAAGCAGCAGACGCACGGCCCGCAATCTCACCTAATATTGCTGTCTTTTTGGTGGGATTGGCATTTACCGCCGCTCTCTTCGCTTTCGTCATGAACCACACCCAAGAAGAAGAAGAACTGCAACAGGCATACCAGGAGGAAGCCGTACCGCTGTCAGTCGTTTTGAGCCGGTCGATTCAACATTCGCTGGATACGGTTTCGGGCATCACCGGACTTTATGCGGCGTCAAGCGAAGTCGAACGCGATGCGTTTCGTGCCTATACCGAGAAAGTTCTGGTTCGTAACGATGGGATACAGGCGGCTGAGTGGATACCGCGAATATCGGCTAAGGAGCGCACGGCTTACGAGGCAGCAGCGCGCCGTGACGGTCTTGCAGATTTCCAAATTACCGAGCGAAATTCAGCGGGCGATATAGTCCCGGCGGCAACGCGGAACGAATACTTTCCGGTCTACTGCGTCGAACCGCTGGACGGTAATGAGGCGGCTTTGGGGTTTGACCTGGCCTTTGACCCGGTGCGTCTCGAAGCCCTCAATCGGGCCCGGGACACCGGCAGGACCGCGGCCACCCAAGCGATCCGATTGGTACAGGAAACCGG
>JBLHHE010000053.1:0-8694 GCA_047616465.1 Alphaproteobacteria bacterium | reverse complement strand
ACCAGGGCCGCCGTATCGCCCTGGTCGATACCGCCGGTCTGCGGCGCAAGGCCCGTATAAATGAGAAGCTCGAACAGCTCTCGGTCGGCGACGCCCTGAACGCCATCCAATACGCCGAAGTTGTCGCCCTCGTTCTCGATGGCGAGCAAATGCTCGAACGCCAGGATCTGACCATTGGCCGGCATGTCATCGAAGAGGGTCGCGCTTTGGTGCTGGTGATAAATAAATGGGACATCGTCGCGGATAAGCCCGCCGCCATGCAGTTGCTGCGCGACCGTTTGCTGACATCGCTGCCCCAGGTCGCCGGGGTGACGACGATTACGGTCTCGGCGCTGACCGGCAAAAATCTCGAGGCGATGATGCCTGCCGTGCTCGAAGCCTACGAGATATGGAACCGCCGGGTACCCACAGCGGCTCTGAATAGCTGGCTGGCCGATGTCTTGGACCGCCACCCGCCGCCACTGGCATCCAACAAGCGGCGCATTCGGCTGCGCTATGCAACCCAACCCAAGGCGCGTCCGCCGACCTTCGCCGTTTTTGGCAACCGGCCAGAGGATCTGCCTGACAGCTATGTGCGTTATCTGGAAAATTCGTTGCGCGACCGGTTCGATCTCGCCGGCACGCCGATCCGCATCAATATGCGCAAGGGTGATAATCCCTATAACCAGGGAAAAGGCCAGGCCAAAACTAAGGCCAAAAAGCAAACGCCGAAAAAGTGACCGGTCACGCTTAACTTTTCGGGCAATGCCAGCTTCGACAAATAGTGTCCAAGCG
This sequence comes from Alphaproteobacteria bacterium, assembly GCA_047616465.1. GTDB lineage: Bacteria > Pseudomonadota > Alphaproteobacteria > UBA6615 > UBA6615 > JABDJY01. Next base: position 7,920 of record JBLHHE010000053.1, on the reverse strand, counting down.
CCCGCCTCAATTCCGTGCGGCAGGCCAATCGATTGAAAACGCTAGGGAAGTTCGATCAGCTCGCCGTGGCGCGTGCAGTCCGGCGACGCTAATTCGAGGAAGGCTTCGGTGACAGCATCGGGTGTCTTCAAGGTGAGGGGGTCTTCGCCGGGAAAGGCCGCGCTGCGCATCTGGGTTCGGGTCGCCCCGGGGCTCAACAGATTGACCCGCACGGAGGTGTTCGCCAGTTCCGAAGCCCACACCTGGGTCATCGTTTCCAGCGCTGCCTTGGTGATTGCATAGGCGCCCCAATAAGCCTTGGGTTGCCGGGCCGCCAGGCTGGTCACCAAAATTGCTCGGCCGGCATCGGAGAGGCGTAACAACGGTTCGACGACACGCATCAGCCGCCAGTTGGCGTGAACGTTGGCGTCGAAGACCTCGTGCCAGGCCTTGGCGTCGTACTGGACTAACGGTGTCATGGTGCCGAGGATGGCCGCGTTGCCGACGAATATATCCAGGCGGCCGAAGCGCTCCAACAAGGGCGGTCCCATATTGTCGAGGCGCTCGAACTCGGTGAGGTCGCAGGGGACCAGAGTGGCCGAGCCGCCGAGCGCCTTTATTTCATCGTCGACTTCTTCGAGCCCGCCCACCGTGCGCGCGACCAGTATGACATGGGCTCCCTCGGCGGCGAACCGCTTGGCCACTTCGGCGCCGATGCCGCGCGAGGCGCCGGTGATGAGCGCCACGCGGTCGTGCAAGCGGCCTGTTTCCGACATCGACACTTGCGTGGTTCCTTAAGCGAGCCCGGCGAGTAACGACATCTGCGTCGTTGCTCCACCTTCGTCGAGGTCGGATAAGGAGATCGGGTAGTCGCCGGTGAAACAAGCGTCGCAGAATTGTGGCGCATCGTTATTCCGGCCCGCTTCGCCCATGGCGCGATAGAGGCCGTCGGTGCTGATGAAGGCCAGGGAATCCGCCGCGATTTGCTGTCGAATGCCTTCGACGTCAAATCTGGCGGCCAGCAGTTGACTGCGCTCGGGGGTATCGATGCCGTAGAAACATGAGTGCATGGTGGGCGGGCTGGAAATCCGCATATGCACTTCCTTTGCGCCGGCCTGGCGCACCATTTCGACGATCTTTCGCGAGGTAGTGCCGCGCACGATGCTGTCGTCCACCAGGATCACCCGTTTGCCTTCGAGCTGTTGGCGGTTGGCGTTGTGCTTGAGTTTGACGCCCAGGTGTCGAATTTCGTCGCTCGGTTCGATGAAGGTGCGGCCGACATAATGGTTGCGGATAAGACCGAGTTCGAACGGCAGGTGCGATTCCTGGGCGAAGCCAATCGCCGCCGGCACGCCGCTGTCGGGAACCGGAACAACGATGTCGGCCGCGACCATGCTCTCGCGCGCCAGTTCGGCGCCAATCGCCTTGCGCGCTTCATAGACGTTGCGCCCGTCAACGCTGGAGTCGGGACGGGCAAAATAGATGTACTCGAAGATGCAAAACCGCTTATGCATGGGCGGGAACGGCTTGTGGGAGTGCAATCCATTCTCGTCGATGACGACAATCTCGCCGGGCTCGACGTCGCGCACAAATTCGGCGCCGATGATGTCGAGCGCGCAAGTTTCCGAGGTAATAATCCAGGCGTCGCCGAGCGCGCCCAATACCAGGGGGCGTACCCCTACCGGGTCGCGTGCGCCGATCAGTTTGCGTCGCGATAGCGCCACCAGCGAATAGGCGCCCTCGACTTCGCGCAGGGTTTCAACGACGCGGTCGAGCAGGCGCGCGCCTGAACTGGTCGCGATCAGATGCTGAAAGACCTCGGTGTCCGAGGTCGACTGGAATAACGAACCGCGGTTGACCAGATCTTTGTGCAGCATGCGCGCGTTGGTCAGATTGCCGTTATGGGCCAGCGCCAGGCCGCCGAAACTGTAATCGGCATAGAGCGGTTGCACGTTGCGCAGGGCGGTCTCGCCCGTCGTCGAATAGCGAACATGGCCGATTGCCGAGTTGCCCGGCATGGTATCGATGACCGCCTTCTCGCCGAAGATCTCACCCACCAGCCCCAGCGCGCGGTGGGGATAGAATCGGCTGCCATCATACGAGACGATTCCGGCGGCTTCCTGGCCGCGATGCTGCAGGGCGTGGAGGCCCAGCGCCGTCAATGCGGCGGCATCGTCGGACCCGTAAATTCCGAAAACCCCGCACTCATCATGGAATTTATCGTCGGATTCATCGTCGATGCCGGCGGTGGATGTAGGGGTCGTTGGGCCTGAATTCACTTATTCCTCTGGATCAAGCGATCCAGCTCCTGCCGTTCGCGCTCGTTATAGCCTGGAAGCGCGGACGATGCAGGTGTTTTCGGCGGTAAGGATAAGCGATCGATCGCCTCTCGGGCGGAATCTATCCCTTCCGTCCGTTTGCTGAGATGCTCGCCCGCCGCACCGACAATGGACTCGGGCAGTATGTCCCGCACCAAGAGGGAGGTCGATTCGACCATGGGGCGGGTGCGGGCCTCACGCACCCAATCCGGCGGGTCTTGGACCCAGATGTCGCTCAAAAACAGATAAACGATGCCGATGGCGACAACCGCCGTGCCGAAGCCCGCGAGCAGTCCAAACGAACGGTCGAGGGCGTTGAGCCGGCTCGTGCGAACCCATCTGCTCAGCAAGTTGCTGATCAAATGCAGCACGATCAGCGCAACCACGAACAAAGCCGTGCCGCCGGCCAGGTCAGCCAGCCGGCTAGTCTCGATATATTGGTGGGCAGAGGGGCTGACGGCGGGAAACCCGAAAACCGTGACGGCGCCGGCGCCGGCCCAGGACAGCAGGAAGAGACCGCCGCGCACGAAACCCGTTATCAGTCCGGTCAGGGCGCCGACAAGCAATACACCGATAACGGCTAAGTCGAAGGGGGATATGCCGAATAGCTCCATGTTACTGCGCCGCCGGCAGACCGGCGTTTAGGGCGCCTTCGAAAATTGCGAATAGGTCATGAAGACTTGCCACATCACGCGTCGCGATTGCCGATTGTGAAGTGCGGTCGCCGCGCCGACGTGGCGCTGCTTGGGGCACGATGGCAGTGGTAAAACCAAGTTTTTCCGCCTCTTTCAGTCTGGCTTGCGATTGTCCCACGGCGCGCACTTCGCCACCGAGGCCAATTTCGCCGAAAACAACCGTTCGGGCGGGTAGTAACTGCCCCAAATGTGCCGAAATAAGGGCAGCGGCGACTGCCAAATCCGCCGCCGGTTCGGATATGCGTAGTCCGCCGGCGACATTCAAGTAGACATCGGCCGATCCCAGGTTGAGGCCGCAGCGGGTCTGCAACACCGCCAGGATCATCGCCAGGCGCGCGCCGTCCCAGCCGACCACGGCGCGGCGCGCGGTGCCAAAAGCAGTCGGCGATACCAGGGCCTGGATTTCGACCAGAACCGGGCGGGTTCCTTCGATGCCGGCAAATACCACCGTGCCGTTGACCTTGTCGCTGTGGCCGGCGAGGAACAGCTCGGACGGATTGGCGACCTCGGCCAATCCAGTTCCGGTCATCTCGAACACGCCGATTTCGTCGGTCGGGCCATAGCGGTTCTTGACGGCTCGCAGCAGGCGGAACTGGTGCCCGCGCTCGCCTTCGAAATACAGCACGGTGTCGACCATGTGCTCGAGCACGCGCGGGCCGGCGATGGCGCCATCCTTGGTGACATGGCCGACCAGAACCAGGGTGATCTGACGCCGTTTCGCCAGCCGGATCAGCTCCTGGGCAGCGCTGCGCACTTGCGCCACCGTGCCCGGCGCTGAATCGAGAGTGTCGACATACATGGTTTGGATCGAATCGATGACCACCACTTTCGGCGCGTCCGGCATGTCCAGGGTCGCCAGAATGTCGCGTACGCTTGTGGCTGTCGCCAGTCCGACGGGGGCCGCCGCCAGACCGAGCCGGGCTGCCCGTCCGCGAATTTGAGCGACCGCTTCCTCGCCCGAAATATAGGCGACCTGCGTTCCGGCGTTGGCGAGCCCCGCCATGGCTTGCAGCAGCAGGGTCGATTTACCGATGCCTGGATCGCCGCCGACGAGCAACGTGGAGCCGGCGACCAACCCGCCGCCACAGACCCGGTCGAACTCGCTTATCCCGGTGTTTATGCGGGGTTGCTCAACTTCGGTGCCTTCCAAAGGCACGAAGGATACCGGCCGGCCGCCGGCGCCCGATACGCCTTTCGGCGCCGCTGTGGAGGGCGCTTCTTCGGCGATGCTGTTCCAGGCGCCGCAATCGTCGCACTTACCGGCCCATTTGCGGTGGCTGGCGCCGCACTGCTGGCAGATAAAGTGGCTAGCCGGGCGCGCCATGATCAGCTCGCGACCAGCATGTTAATCGGCCCCTGGGAGCGGCCATGGATGAACTGATCGACAATCTCGTTGCCGGAATCGTCGATCGCGTCGACAGGGCCGTGCCAGACGATCTTACCCTCGTAGATCATGGCGATATTATCGGAAATTCGACGCGCGCTGGCCATATCATGGGTGATCGAAAGTGCCGTCGCTCCTAATTCACGAACACTTTTGATAATCAGATTATCGATAACGCTGCCCATAATCGGGTCGAGACCGGTCGTCGGCTCGTCGAAAAACATGATTTCGGGCGCGGTGGCGATGGCGCGAGCCAATCCGACGCGCTTTTGCATGCCGCCCGACAGTTCCGCGGGATTGCGCTCGGCAATATCGGGGTCCAGGCCGACCTGCACCATCGCCAGGACCGCCTTTTCGCGCGCGTCCCGGCGCGTCAAGCGCTGCACCTGGAGCAGGCCGAAAGCGACGTTCTCCCAAACCGGCAGGCTGTCGAACAGGGCCGCGCCTTGAAACAACATACCGAATTTACGGGTGACTTTTTCGCGGTCCCTGCCGGTGAGCGCCGTGACGTCCTGCCCATCGATCAAAACAGATCCGGAATCGGGCTGCATCAGGCCGATGATATTTTTGATGAGCACCGATTTACCGGTACCCGAGGCGCCGATAACGGCGAGGGATTCGCCCGGCTGGATGGTCAGGTTGACGCCGCGCAACACTTGCTTGCCGCCGAACGATTTGTGCAAATCGCGGGTTTCAATTTTGGCGAATGGCGGCGTTGAGCTCATGTCGCGAAAAACATAGCCGTGATAATAAAGTTAAACAATAACAACAGAATAGAGGCCGATACTACGGCATTGGTTGTGGCTTGGCCGACGCCTTGGGCGCCGCCTTTCGAGTTGTAGCCGTGATAGGTGCCCATCAAGGCAATGATAAACCCGAACACCGCCGCTTTGACGATGCCGGAGATAAACCCGACAAATTCGAGATTGTCCCAGGTGCTTCTGAGATATGTCAGGGGATTGAAGCCAAAATCGATGATCGACACTAGAAATCCGCCCATCACACCGATGATGTCGGCGACCAGGACGAGCAGCGGCAACATGGCCACCGCGGCGATCAGGCGGGGCGCCACCAGATATTTGTAGGGATTGGTCGACAGGGTGGTCAGGGCGTCGATTTGCTCGGTCACCCGCATGGTGCCGATCTCGGCGGCCATGGCCGCGCCAATGCGTCCCGCCACCATCAGGCCGGCCAGGACCGGACCCAACTCGCGGGTGATGCCCCACACGACGACATTGGCGATCGTGCTTTCGCCGGCAAAGCCGAACCCGCTAAAGCTTTGCAGGGCCAGCACCATACCGGTGAATATCGCCGTCAGACCGACCACCGGCAGGGAGTAAAACCCGATCTCGATCATCTGCTGGCCGATAAGCCGGGGAAAAAACGGCGGGCTGAAACAGTGGAATACGGCGTTCCCGGTAAAAATCCCGATGCGGCCGGTCACCGCGAACAAATTAATGACCGACCGGCCAAGTGATCGAATGAGCCCCATTAAACGGTATCTCCGCCCCGATAGATGCGGTGATGCCGTTGGCCTAGCCGCGTCAGTACTTCGTACCCGATTGTTCCCGCCACGTCTGCCAGATCGTCGGCGCTAAAATGATCACCGATAAGTTCGGCGTATCCGCCCGGTTGGGCCGCCGCCTCGGCTACGTTACTGACATCGACGGTCAGTAGATCCATCGACACGCGCCCGACCACCGGCGCCGGCGTGTCTCCGATATAGGTGGTGGCGAGGGGGCGTTTATCCTTATCGGTCAGGCGCCCGGCGGCGCGTAAATAGCCATCGGCATAACCGGTGGCGAGGGTTGCGATCCGGCTCGGCTGGCGCACCTGGTGGGTTGCGCCATAGCCGACGGTTGCCGGCTTATCGACATCACGTATTTGCAATATTTTTGCATATAAATGAATAACTTGCCACATTGAGTTCGGTTTTTGGTTGAGAACGTTGAGGCCGTAAATCGAGGCCCCGGCACGCACTAAATCCAAGTGATAATCGGCCCCCAGAAAAACGCCGGCGGAGTTTGCCAAGCTGGTTCGCACGGGGCCCGTAAGCGCCGCTAGACGCGCCGCCGCCGCCATGAGGCCCTCGCGCTGCTGCGGGTTGTTCGGCGAGTTTGCCTGTTCGGCGCAGGCCAGGTGGCTCATGACGACCGCCACCTCAACGCCGTCGAGGCGCGCGCCATCGGCGCAGAGCTGGCTCACTTCGGCGTCGCTGAGGCCGAGCCGCGACATGCCCGTATCGATGTGCAGATAGGCCGCTTTACGAGGTGGGTTACCGGCAGCCGTGGTGCGCCACACATCGAGCTGCGCCAAACTGTTGAGAGCAGGCGTCAGTTGGTGGTCGCTGAACAGCGTTACCGTGGCGGCGTCGGGGCCATTGAGGATAACGATCTCGGCGTCGGGAGTGGCGGGACGCAACTTAGCGCCTTCGGCGGCCGTGGCGACAAAGAAGGTCTGACAGCCAGCGGAGGCCAGCGCGGGCGCGATCATGGCGGCGCCAAGGCCATAGGCGTCGGACTTAATCGAAACGCCAATTTCGGCAGTCGGGGCTTGGGTTTGAATGTGGCGATAATTATCGGTGATCGCGTCCAGGTCTACGATGAGAACCGAACTGGCGCCGGGGGGGATTTTAGTGTCGTGCAAACGCAACCGTCAGTACCGGTCCTCGGGGATCCGACTATCATCGGTCGAATCGGAGAATTGCGTGTATTCGCCGACAAACCGCAGTTGCACGGTTCCGATAGGGCCATGGCGCTGCTTACCGATAATCACCTCGGCCTTATTGCGCGATCGTTCCAATCGTTCCATTCGACTTGCAAACTTATCATCGGTCTCATGTTCGCGCGGTTCACGCGATTCACGATCCAGATAATATTCCTCTCGGTACAAGAACATAACCACGTCGGCATCTTGCTCGATCGATCCCGATTCGCGCAGGTCGGATAATTGTGGACGTTTATCTTCACGTTGCTCGACCGCGCGCGACAATTGGCTGAGCGCGATGACCGGCACGTTAAGTTCCTTGGCCAGCGCCTTGAGGGAGCGGGTTATGAGGGAGACTTCCTGCACCCGGTTTTCGCTACGCGTACCCAACGGTGGGTTTATCAGCTGCAGATAGTCGATAATGATCATACTCAGCCCGTGCTGGCGCTTGAGCCGACGGGAGCGGGTGCGGATTTGGGCGACCGTTAGCGCTGCCGAGTCGTCGATGAACAGCTTCATCGTATGTAGAGTTTGCGCCACGGCGAAGACTCGATTGTACTGCTCTTCGCTAACGTCGCCGCGGCGGATCGCGTCTGAGCGCACATTTGAGGCTTCCGAGATAATACGTGTGGCCAATTGCTCGGCTGACATTTCCAATGAAAAGAAGGCGACAATGTCGCGCTGTTCGGTTTGATTTCCGGCATCGTCGGTGACTAATTGCGTTTTGTCAGCCACGCTATAGGCCATGTTGGTGGCGAGCGCGGTTTTGCCCATGGAGGGACGGGCGGCAATTATGATCAGGTCTGATTTATGTAATCCCCCCAGTTTCTTGTCGAGG
>JBLHHE010000052.1:0-8729 GCA_047616465.1 Alphaproteobacteria bacterium | reverse complement strand
GATCATGAATTAGATTCAGGGCTTATTGCTCAAAAGCTTGGACTAAGCGTTATGTAGGTCAACCGTCGCTATCGCGCTTATAAAGCATTACAGCAGATGCAAAATGATGAAAATTATTCAGATTACCCGGTGCCAAAATTATATCCGATCTCCCATGAAGCAGTTTCGTTGCCTGTCGTCCGGGATTGGCTTGGATGGAACGCGGAAAATAATATCTTTGAAAAAGCGGAAAATAGGGAAAGTTTTTATCAAATAATATCCCCGCGGCTTTTGGATGATGGAGACGAGGCCACCCCGAAGATTGGCACCTACTCTGACGTAAGACATCTTCGAGATATAATACCAAATAACGAAGCGCGGGCGAGCCTGCTGCAACTTGAATCCGACTTTGTCGAAGCCCTTACGATTTCTAATAGGAATCAAATATCACGTCGTTGGCGTAATGAAGTGAGCGAGGCGATCACCGCGCTTCAAAACATTCCCGCATTGGAAGTTGCGGCTTTCGCCGACGATGACGTCGAGTCACTAAATGCTCTAGTAGAGACAGCTAAGGAAGTCCTAAGGCTTCACGAGCGCGCAGCAGCAGACTGAATTTGATGGAAGGTCCCTCCCCGCAGCAGTGCGGCTTTTACCTAACTTCGTGGCAATTGACATGCCACCTCGTCCGTTAAATATGGTTTTGGTTGAGATAATTACATCTCAAGGGTGGAGCGCAGGAATTGACCCAGCCGAATTGGCCGAAAAGTGGATGGACCGATTTCGTGCGAACATTAAGCAGGCGATAAACAAGGCTATGGACGACGCGTCATTTGTGCAATTTACATTCAACTCAGCAAGCGTCGATTACATTCAGGGCACGTGCTATGTAGAGCCGGGTGATAAACAGGATGTAACCATCGCCAAACGCCGCCGCGCAAATACATTTAAATATAGCGAAGCATTCAAAGGGATTAACCCAACCGAATTTGAAATATTATGTGGAAAAATTATCGAATTGCTGAATGTTGTGTCGCCTGTTGTAACTAAGGCGAGTGCTGATCAAGGTATCGATTTCTTTGGGCAAGTGCCGTTCGGAGAGCTTATGAAACCGTCGGCGATTAACCCGGGAGCGGAACAACAGCTGAAGATTTGGCTCGTTGGCCAAGCAAAACACTATACTTCGACACAGGTTTCTACCCGCGATTTGCGAGAATTAGTGGGATCGGTTGCGCTAGCCAAATCCAAAGCCTACGCGGGCGCAAAGGACCCACTGGCAGGCTTCAAGATACGCAACTGTGATCCAGTTTTCTATTTATTCTTTACCACCGGAAATATTTCACGAGATGCTCGTGATTGACTAAAGAAGGCTGGTGTCGTTGCAATGGGCGGCATGCAGCTGGCCGTTTTCTTGGCGGATCACAATGTGGCCATCGTTGATGAACAATTCGATCAAACGGCGTTTGAAACATGGATGAACCGTTAGACACATCCCTAACTAATACTTAGCGATAACACCCCCCCTCAAACGTGCCCAAACATCCACCGCTCTATCGAGACGTCGCCGTACACGCCGGCCTTGTTGAACGGCTCGTCGGCGAGCAGCTCTTCGGCGGCGGCGCGGTCGGCCACGTCTAGCAAAATCGCGCTGCCGACGACGCTTTCGCCGTCGTCGGTCTTGAGCGGACCGCGGGCGACAACCATGCCGGCCCGCGCGTTGAGGTAATCCCGGTGGGCCTGGCGCAGGGGTTCGCGCAGGGCCGCGCTGTCGGCCACATCGGTGCAATGGACGATGAATTGCTGGGTGCCGTCCTGGCGCGCATAGGTCAGTTGGCGGTGTTCCAGCGCCGGCTGCCAGCGCTGAATGTTGACGCTCTCGAAGATGCCGGCCTGGGAATAGGGGTCGGTGTCGATATAGTTTACGGCTGCCATGCGGTCGGGAAACTCGATGAAACGCAGGCTGCCGACCGCCGAAGCGCCGTCATCGGTGAAGATCGGCCCGGAAAACCAGGTGGCGTCGCGATATTTGTCCAAATGGGCCTTGTGGGCCGGGATCGTCGCGGTGCGCAGATCGTCGGTGCCCGATTTCGAGCGGCATTTAATCATCCAATGCATATTCACCCCCTGTAATATCGTTTATTCTTGGTCACGCCGCTGGCGCGCGGCCATGATACCCTTAATCTTCCTCACAGCCGAGTATTCTCGCAGCCATGAAATTCGGTCCCGTCCCCGTTGCCAGCGCCATTGGCGCCACCCTCGCCCACAGCCAGACCCTCGGCGGTAAACGCTACCGTAAGGGCCGGGTGCTGACGGGCGACGACGTGGCCGCCCTGGAAGCCGCCGGTGTGGGCGCGGTTACCGTGGCCCAATTGGAAGCGGGTGACATCGGCGAAAACGAAGCCGCCCGGCGTCTGGGCGAGGCCGCGGCCGGCGACAATATCCGGCTTTCCATCGCCAATACCGGACGGGTGAATCTATTTGCCGCCACCGAGGGGCTGGTCGAGTTCGCGCCCGCGCGGATCGACGCGGTCAACGCCATCGACGAGGGCATCACCGTGGCGACCCTGCGCCCCTACGAGCGGGTCGCCGCCAACCAGATCGCCGCGACCATCAAGATCATCCCCTTCGCGGTCGCCGAGCGCGATCTGGCCGTGGCGCAAGCCCAGGCCCACAAGAGCGGCGCGCTGATCGCCATCCGGCCCTTCCAGCCCCACCTTGTGGCCCTACTGCAAACCACCCTGCCCGGCGTGCAGGCGAAGGTGCTGGAGAAAACCTCCGCCGTCATCGCCGCGCGCCTGACCGATCTGGGCAGCACGCTAAGCGAAGACCGGCGCTGCGCGCACGATCCCGGCGCGGTCGCCACGGCCTTGCAAGAGATCGCCGCCGGCGGGGCGGAGCTGATCCTGATCGTCGGCGCCTCGGCGACCACCGACCGGCGCGACGTTATTCCCGAGGGCGTCGTCCAGGGCGGCGGCCGCATTGATCATTTCGGCATGCCGGTGGACCCCGGCAATCTGCTGGTCATCGCCGCGCTGGGCGGCATTCCGGTGCTGGCCCTGCCCGGCTCAGCGCGCTCGCCCAAGATCGGCGGCAACGATCTGGTACTCGAACGGCTGCTGGCGAAACTGCCCGTCGATGCCACCCACATTCGCGCCATGGGCACCGGCGGCCTGCTGAAGGAAAGCTCGACCCGCCCCCTGCCCCGCGCCGAAGCCGCGCCGCGCAATGCGCCGAAGGCGGCGGATGCCAGCCAGCCCCGCATCGCCGGTATTGTGCTGGGCGGCGGCCAGTCGCGGCGCATGGGCGTGGTCAACAAGCTGCTGGTGAAAATCGACGGCAAATCGATGATCCGTCATGCCGTCGATACCGTGCGCGAAGCCGGCGCCGACCCGATCATTGTCGTCACCGGGCACGAGCCCGAACGGGTGCGCGCGGAGCTCGACGGCGCGCAAGTGATCTTTGTCCATAACGACGCCTACGCCGAGGGTCTCAGCACATCGTTGCGCACCGGCATCGCCGCGGTGCCCGACGGCTGCGACGGCGCTATCGTGGCGCTGGGCGATATGCCGCGCCTGAAGGCAGCCCATGTGGAACGCCTCATCACGGCGTTCTCGGCCGATACGGGCCGCGCCATCTGCGTGCCGACCTGGCAAGGCAAACGGGGCAACCCGGTGCTGTGGGCCCGCCGGTTCTTCGCCGAAATGGGACAAGTGGACGGCGATGTCGGCGCCAAGCATCTGATCGGCGCCCACGCCGAATTGGTCTACGAGGTGGAGATGCCCGATAGCGGCGTGTTAATCGATGTGGATTCGCCCGAGGCGCTGGCCGAGATGCTGGCGCCGAAGCAGGACGACGCGTGAGGCTAGGCCGTGCGGTCGAGCAGGACTTTCATCATGTCGCTGGCGGCGCGTAGGGTCACCATATTGGCCTCATAGCTGTGCTGAGCGATCTTCAGATCGACGATGTTCGCCGCCAGATCGACATTGGGATAGCCTATCAGGCCGGCCGCATTGGCGCGCGAATCCGACGGACTGTAGACCGGATAAGACGCCTGCGAGACCAGCTGGCTGGTCGCGGTCGGCGTCCCGACGGCCGTCGTCGTCTGTTCCAGACGCTGGGGCACATAGCCGTCGTAAGGCGACGCGGCACCGGTGGACTGCACATTGGCGATATTCTCGGCCGCAACGCCCAAGCGCTGGGCGCTCACACGCAAACCGGCGATCGCCGTATGGATTGCCTGTATCATCGGCCAATTTTGCCCGGCGGCGGGTCCACAATCAACGCGGATCGCGGCGGATTTGAGCCGTATTTTAGCGAATGGGAGGCGCTGCCGCACTGGCGCTGGCGCGCGGCCCCCACCCTTCGAGACGGGCCTAGCGGCCCTCCTCAGGATGAGGTTTTATTCGATCATCCAAACAACAATAAACCCCCTCATGCTGAGGAGGCGCGTAGCGCCGTCTCGAAGCATCAAGGACTAAGAGTGTACTACCAGGTCTTGGAGCTGCTCTGGTTGCCGGCGAAGGCCTTGCGGAGATCCTCTAGTTCCTCGCACCCGTCGGGGCACAGCTTTTCCAGGCGGGCTAGGAGTTCCTCGGCCTTTTCCCGGCGGTCGGTTTCCAGGAACATCTCGCCCATATATTCCAGCGCGCCCTTATGCTCGGGATTAATGCGCAACGCCCGGGCGTAGTTGCGTTCCGCCCGTTTGAAGTCCTTGGATTTGCGATAGCTGTAGCCGAGCAGATTGTAGGCGTCGGCGTTGCGCGCATTGGTTTTAATAATCTCGTTCAACGTGCTGATCGCACTTTTATATCGCGCGTCGTTAATCGACGTTTGCGCTTTTTCCAATTCGGCTTTGACCTGGGGGGGCGTCAGTGGATCGGGATCGCCGCTCACGGCCCCCGCGTTGCTCGAAAGCAGGCCCATCGACATCATGCAAGCGGCTGCAATCATCAGGTATCTACGCATCCAATCGTCTCCCGGTTAGTCTGGCCGGAGCCCCCCACTCCGAGACTCGTTGAATAGTTTGTTACCCTAAGTATCTGACATGCAGGCGGCATGCTACTTTGAGCGACGATATAGTGGCAATTGGGCTTAGTTCAAGATCGTGTCAGCGACAACCGGAAACATGACGTCCCCCCCTGCCATAAGGCGCGGCAAACGGCGGGCGCTTGTCACAATTCGCGGCCTTCGCCTCGGCACCGGCCTCATTCTATTTGCCTATGTCATCACCCATCTGATGAACCATTCGCTCGGGCTCATATCGCTAGACGCCATGGAGGCGGGCCGCGACTACTTTTTATTGATCTGGCGAAACCCGGTCGGGTCGGTATTACTGCTCGGTTCGCTGCTGCTGCACATGATGCTGGCGTTGGACGCGGTCTACCGGCGGCGACGGCTGCGAATGTCGGTCGGCGAGGCGCTGCAGCTCATCCTCGGGTTCGCCGCGCCCATTCTGCTGGTCAGCCATATTCTCGGCACCCGCGCCGCCGTCCAGTTCTACGACACCAACGACACCTACGCCTATGTACTGCTCGCCATATGGGTCGACGATCCGACCCATGGCATACGCCAAATCACGGCGACGGTGATTATCTGGGTCCACGCCTGCATCGGAATGTATTACTGGTTGCGCCTGAAACAATGGTTCGCGCGCGCCCTCGCGTGGCTCTATGGGCTGGCCCTGTTGATTCCGGTGTTGGGCCTGCTCGGCTTCGTCAATGGCGGGCGCGCCGTCGGCCAACTGCTCACCGACGACCCCGGCTTTCGCCTCGACCTGGCGCTCGACACAAAGTCGCCGACGGCGGAGCAGGCCACCAGCCTGGGCGTCCTCGAAGACGGTATTTTCATCTTTCTCGCCACCTTGCTGGTCGGCACGCTGATCGCCCGGGCGTTGCGCCTCAATGCCGAGCGGCGGCGCGGGATCGTCCGCATCACCTATCCGGCAGGCCGCATCATCGAAACCGCGCCCGGCAGCTCGGTGCTCGAGGCGAGCCAGTTGAACGATGTCCCCCACGCCTCGGTATGCGGCGGGCGGGGCCGATGCTCGACCTGCCGCGTTCGGGTCAACAGCGATCTCGACGTTCTGCCGGAGCCCTCGGAAAATGAGTGCAAGGTTCTACGCCGAGTTAAGGCGTCGCCGGATATCCGCCTGGCCTGCCAGCTACGCCCCACGGCAGATATTTCGGTGACCCCCTTACTACCGGCCAATGCCAATCCGCGCGACGGCTTCGCCAAGGCGGCCTCGACACAGGGGCAGGAGCAGGAAATCGCGGTGCTGTTCGCCGATATTCGCGGCTTCACCGCCTTGTCGGAACAAAAACTGCCCTACGACGTCGTGTTCATTTTGAACCGGTATTTCCGCTCGATGGGCGAGGCCATCGAGGGCGCTGGCGGGCGCGTCGACAAGTTTATCGGCGACGGCATCATGGCCCTGTTCGGCGTCGACCAAGGCCCGAAATATGGCTGCGCCACCGCCCTGCAGGCCGCCCGCGCCATGGCCCAGCGGCTCGATGAATTGAACGATTTATTGCAGGCCGACCTGCCGACGCCCCTGCGCATCGGCATCGGCATCCATGTCGGCCCGGCGATCGTCGGCGAAATGGGGTACGCCCGCGCCACGTCGATTACCGCGATCGGCGACACCGTGAATACCGCCAGCCGGCTGGAAGCGAAAACCAAGGATTACGGCGCGCAGTTGGTAATATCGCAACAGGTGGCCGAATTGGGCGGCCTCGAAAACCCGGCGTGGAAAAGCGAAGAGACCGAAGTGCGCGGCCGCCGTGAACCTATGCGGATCTACATCTTGGACGATGCGCGCGAGTTGCCCGCACGAGAGACCGTCCGGCCCCGCCGTCCCGCAGCCTAGCCCTATCTAAATACTGAGCCCAAAAAGCACCAAGACCAATGTCGAACACGGAAAATACCAAACCCTTTTTAGTGAGCATACTTGAAGAAGTCTGTTCAGAAATTGGAGCGACCCTGTATACGGAGCCGCAATATGGCTACGCCGGATATATTGAATTCCGGTCGGGAAAACGGCGGTTTTTTCGAGGGGCTAGTTTTGACATAAACGGCCAATCCGCCTCATCAATTGCGACCGACAAAAATTACTGTTCCCATTTCCTGAGCAATGCGGGCTTTACTGTCCCGGAAGAAATCCTGGTTTTCTCACCAGCATATCGGGCGGAAATAAAACTCAAAAACCCTGCTGTTGCCGAGTCTCTTTCGAATATGCAGATATCGATCGACTTCACAGGAAAATTCGGATTTCCCGTTTTTGTAAAGCCAAATGAGGGTTCTAAAGGTCTGGGAGTGCATAAAGTTTATTCGATTGATGAGCTTTTTGACGCGCTACTTACCTTGTTCCCAAACCACCCGCGCGTCCTTATTCAGCGTCCCGTTTCGGGACGGGACTACCGGGTGGTCGTTCTAAAAGATGAAGTCATATCCGCCTACGAGCGCGTTCCATTTGGTGTGACCGGTGACGGAGAACGAACGCTTCGCGACCTGATCGAACTTCGCATCCGTAACCTCACCTCCCAAGGAAAAAGCGCAAAAACATCTATCGCCGATCCCAGACTCGTACAGCATCTGCATAACCAACAACTAACTTTTGATGCGGTCGTTGAAGCTGGAAAGTTCGTTGAACTGCTGCCAAATGCTAATCTGTCATCTGGTGGTGACGCCGTTGATATCAGCGATGAGCTCAGCCCGGCCCTCACCGCCGTGTGCATCGCGGCGACGCAAGCTGTGGGGTTGAACTTTGCCGGCATTGATTTGCTCTGCGCGGATGCAACCGCCGAAGCAGCCGAATATACAATATTAGAAGTTAACTCTGCCCCAGGACTGAACAATTTTTCGGCATTGGGAGCGGACCAAGATAAAAAGGTAAAATATTTATATCGCCGCATTATGGATTACATGGAAAATCACACTTAACGCGTAACCTCGTTCGGGAATATTTGCGATAGCGCCGCGCCGTAAACCTTATCCAGAAATTTAGGGCCGTCGGGGTGGTATTCGGCGATTTTTTCCATCATGACACCCGAATTAGCCTCCAGCACTAATAGCTGCCCCTGATCCGTCTCAATAAGATCAACTGAGCCAAACCGCAGTCCGATTGAGCGCACCGCCTTCAGGGCGAGCGTTATTTCAGCATTCGCGGACGATGTTTCCAGAAATTTCGGTTTGGCCCCCAGACCAAGATTGTGTTTCCAATGGATCGGTACGATTTCATCGGCGGCTGGGATCGTTTGGTAATTAATCGTCGATCCGGTTTGAATGTTGCCCTCGAAAATCAACGACACCGTATCTGCGTCGAGTTGTTGATGCATGAGCTCAATAATCGTGGAAGAGCCATCTGCTGTTACGGTCGGAATATATTTCTCGTAGGCGAGTAAAATTTCGTTATCTAAAATGAATACTCGAATTTCTCTTTTTATGGTCACAAACGGCGATAGTGAAAGACTTCGTTCTGAACTTAAAATTTCTTGGACGGCGTGCTCCAGCTCGAAATTGGATCGCACCCGATAAATGCCGATACCTCCGGTCCCCTCATTGGGTTTGACGACAGCATCGCGTCCCCATGTTTCAAACTTTTCGGCTATCTCAGACCAGTTCCCATCTTTGGAAAGATGCTTAGCGTATCGAGGGTGCAAATACACATAATGCTCTAACGCTGGTACTCCGTTGGCATTGAGTAATTCGTACGTCGCGGCTTTATCGCTAGCAACTCTGTGGGCCGTCGAGGAATT